>JANQTR010000216.1 GCA_030731635.1 Erythrobacter sp.
GCCAGCGATAGCCGAACATCGCCTTGGTCAGCCATTCATCGGCAAAATCCTCGATGAGATGCGCGACAAAGGCCTGCGCCGGATCGTCGGGGATGATCGAGCGTTCGGCGTGCCGCGCTTCCAGATCGTGGATCAGCGGCGTGCTGTCATTGGCGAAATGCCCCTCGGGATATTCCAGCACCGGTATGACCGGCGCTTTCACATGCGCCTGCGCCGCGCGCGCCTCCGGCCCTTGCGACCAGATATGCGGAATGCGGCGGTAACGCAGGATCGCCCGCATCTTCATCGAGTAGGGTGATGCCAATGCCCCGTGGAGTTTGTACATTGTGCCGCGCCTTACATTAGACTTCGGCGCTCAATAGCCTCGGTTTGCGGCGGAAGCGAGAACAGCATGCCGTCTTCGCCCACCACAATTGTGCCGTCGAACCGCGCGGGCGCATCGCCGAGGAAGGCGGGGTAGAGATAGGCGTAGGGCAGCGGCGGGACGAGGTGAGAGAGCACCAGCATCCGCACACCCGCCGCTTGTGCGCTTTCAGCAGCCTGTTCGGGCGTGGCGTGATAATCTTGGATGTCGTGAAAGATCTTGGCGGTGTTGGCATTGCCCTGATCCGCGAAGGCCCCCTCGACCTCCTTGAGCAGCCGCGGCTGCAAGGCATCATGGACGATAAGGTCAGCCCCCTTGCATGTGGCGATCAGATTGGCGGATTTGGCGGCATCGCCGCTGATGCACACCGCGCGCCCCTTGTAGTCAAAACGATATCCGACCGCAGGCTTGATTGGATCGTGATCGACCTTGAAGGCCGTTACGGTGAGGCCGCCGGTTTGCAGGATAACGGCGGAATTGCCCTGCAGGACGAAGGGCCGCGCGGCAGCCCCTCCGCCGCCGGGCGGCACGACCTTCTCGCCGTGATGCGCAATCCGGTAGGTGTGATCGAGCGCATAGGCGGCATTGAAGCCCGCCACCACCTGCTCGACGCCTTCTGGGCCATGAACCGGCAGCGGGGCGGTGCTGGTGCCGCGGGTCCAGTGGTACAGCATCAGCGGGCCGATGCCGTCGATATGATCCGAATGGAAATGGGTGAGCAGCAAGGCGTCGACAGCGCCTGCGCTAATGCCCATCAGGTTGAGGTTGCGATTGCCGCTTTCGCCCATGTCGATCACCAGCACCTGATCGCCTGCGACCACGACATTGCAGGGTCCGGCGCGCTTGGGATTGACCATGGGCGAGCCCGTGCCGCAGAGCCCGATGTGCAGACCATCTCCCAAGCTGGCCAGTTGATCGCGCCCGGCCAACGCCTGCGCCGCGCGCTGGAAGGCAGCCTCGCCGATCGGCTTCTGAAACACGAAGCCCGCCGCAAGGACAAGCACCACAACCACCAAAAGCCCGATCCCGAGTCGCTTCATTACCCTTCCCCTTCGGCCGACTTCATGGCTTAATCGATCGCATTAGGCAATTGCCCGCGCTTGGGCTTGAAGATGTGGGTAGTGAGGCGCTTTGTCATGGACCGGCGATCATTTGCTCACAGCACACGAGCGATATCCACGCGGGTGGGCGGCACCCGGAGTAGGCTGCTGCAACTTCGATTGAGGAACTGGCTCGATCAAGGCGATTGGCCCCGGCGCAAGGGAACAATAGGATTGTCTCAAATGCGGCCACCGAGGCTTATTGAGCCCCCTGTCCGCTTTCGGGCAACCTGCTGACGAGGCGTCATTGCGGCCATTCATGCCACTGCTCGCTGCGTTGCCAGCGTACGCGCCTGTTTGATTTCTCGCACGCTGCGCAATTCGCCGCCGTCCAGCAACCGAGCAATCTCCGCTGCCACCTGATCTGCTGCGATGATCAGGGCGGTGTCGAGATGCACGTAACGTTGCGTCACGCCGCGCGGGGCGTGACCGAGGAGACCGGAGATGGTCAGCTCACTGAACCCTTGCGCCGCCGCCATGCTGGCAAAGCTATGGCGCAGGGTGTGGGGTGTCACCTCGTCCAGGCCAGCCCGCGCGCAGACCCGGTCCAGCACGCGGACGACGCCGATGAAGTGACCGTCGCCCCAATCCGCCGGGAAAATGTAGTGCGAATGGCTACGCAGGGCCTGTGCCTCCAGTACGGTCATCGCGGCGTCACCAGCCACGCGGATTTGCGGGCCGGACTTGGTATCCGGAAAGCGGACGAGGTTGTCGTCGGGTTGCACCCACTGCTTGCGCATCGCCAGCACTTCCATGCGGCGAAATCCGGTGAGCAACATGACGCGGATTGCGGCGAGGCCGGTAGGGTGTTCGCCCTCGCGCTCCATCTGTGTCATTACCTTGCCAAGGTGGCGGATTTCACCTGCGCTGAGGTATCGTTTCAGTTTTTGCGAAGCCATGATGCGCACGCCCGTCGCTGGGCTGGACT
>JANQTR010000217.1:0-6166 GCA_030731635.1 Erythrobacter sp.
CTCTAGACCGGATCAGGCTGGCGGATTTTCTCTCTCTCGTCGCAGTTTGATGATCGGCGGGGCAGGGCTTGCAGGCGGCGCGGGGATGCTCGGCGCATGGCAGTTCGGGCTGTTTGGCAGCGCAGCCAATGCCGCCACATCGATGGTTGTCCTGCCGTTTAGGAACCTTACCGGCGATACCGAAAAAAAGTGGTTTTCTGACGGGCTTTCCAATGAGTTACGCGCAGTCCTCGCGCGTAATCCGCGGCTTCGGGTGTCAGCACCAACGTCATCGAGCGTGATTGCCGGTGAGGATGAATTTGCGATCGGCCGCAAGCTTGGCGTCAAGAACATCCTGCGGGGCAGTGTGCAGCGCGATGCCACCCAGATGCGCATTTCAGCCGAACTGGTGGCGATCGACGGCGGGCTGGTGGTCTGGGGTGATGTCTTTGATCGCGGGCTTGAAGATATCTTCGCCGTGCAATCGGAAATTGCTGAAACTGTTGCACTTTCGCTGGTCGCCGAAGTCTCTGGCGATGCCGAAGCGCAGCGCTCGGTCGAAGCCCAGCAGACGGTTGGGGGCACCCAAAACATCGCCGCCTACGAAGCCTTCCTGCGCGGCTTTGCGCTGTATGATCTGGGGGGCAGTGTGGAAACGTTCCGCGCGGCGCTGGTGCAGTTCGATGCGGCGATTGCGCAGGACCCCGGCTATGCGGCGGCGCATGCGCTGCGTTCTGGCATTCTGGCGTCAATCGCCAGCGATGCAGCTAGCGATGCCGCGGAATCTCGCGAATTGTTCGATGCTGCGATTGTTGCTGCAAAACAATCGCTTGGTCTGGAAAAGCGGCTGGCGTTCGGACATCTTGCGCTGGGATTTGCGCTGAATAATGGCTGGCTCAAGCGGGCCGAAGCCGTTCCGCACTATCGCGCCGCGCAAGAGCTTGCCTTGGGTGATGCCGACATCCTGCGTTCGGTCGCGAGTTTCTACGCTTATGGCCAGGATCATGCGCTGGCAGCGCGCTTGATTGCGCAGGTGCTCGAACTGGACCCCCTCAATGCCCGCGCATTCCGATCCGCCGGTTACATCTCTCTGTTCGCACGTGATTTTTCTCAGGTTGTTGCCAATATGCAGCGCGCGCTTGCGCTCAATCCCGGTCTCGCCAGCGCGCAGTATGCGATCGCTATTGCGCGGTTGATGCAAGGCGATGCGGAAGGTGCGCTGGCTGCGGCGAAGGCCGAACCGGGGGAGGCCTATGCCCTCACCGCCACCGCGATCGCCGCGCACAAGCTTGGCGATGTAGCGGGGTCAGATGCTGCGCTGGCGGCGCTGGTCGCGGACTATGGCGACAGCCGTTACCAGCAGGTGGAAGTGCACGCCCAGCGCGGGGACATCAGCGAGGCGCTGGCGCTGCTGGATGCGGCGTATCGGGCGCTTGATCCCGGCCTTTTGTGGGCGCCCAATGACCCGCTGCTCGATCCGCTACGGGGTGAGGCGGCATTCAAGGATTTGCTTTCTCGCCTCGGGTCATGATAGCCTGTTCCCGGCCCGGAAGGGCGCAACCTTGGGGGTAATCAGTATGAAAAAGACGATGACGTTCGCCATTTTGGCTGGCAGCGCACTGGCATTGGCCGCGTGCAGCGGTGAGACGGCCAAGGCGCCGGAAGAGGCGGCGATTGCTGAGGAAACACCTGCAGCGACCAGCGAAGCGGCAGCCGCTGACGAAGAGCTGGACCCGACCGGCAACCCGATCAGCATTGGTAACGAACCTGCGGCGGATTCGATGGCCGCCGAAGCACCCGCCGCCGAATAATGCTCTGACCCCCGCGCCAATGTTTCACATGAAACATCGCGCGGGGGCAATCTAGCCGGGGCCTAGGCCGGGTCTAGCGCGATCTGGAGCGGGGCAGCGTGGCCTTGAGCCACGCCTGCACGCGCGGGTGCGCTACCCGGATATAGCGGCTCGGTTCACCCGATTTCCCGCATTTTTTCCCACTGCTCACCACACCAATCAAAGTCGGGATGGCGTCTGGATCGCTATAGGTAACCAGCGGTCCGCCGCTGTCGCCAAAGCATGCCTGCCCGCCCTGCTTGCCTTTCAGTTCGTCAGCACACAGCACCGAATCGCGCAGCACGCCGTCCGTGTATCGGATCTTCTTGTTGCAGGCATCGCGGCTGCGCAGCTTCATCCGCGCTCCGCGCAGCCTGTTAGGAATGGTGCCGCCGGTGACATCAGTGCGTCCCCACCCGTAAGTCGAGACGCGCGGGATCGCTTCAATCAGTCGCTTGTCGAGCGGTAGCGGATCGAGGCGGATGGACGTTGGAACATGCCCATTGCCGCCATTTGTGCCGCGTTTGTGATCATATTGCACCAATGCAATATCGAAGGCGAACGGCCTCAGGTTGTATTCGGGATGGCGGTAAACGGCGGTGATCGGATAGCTGAGGCCTTCATTGCCCAGCGCATCGGTCAGCCCCACCCGAATACGGTGTCCCCCGGTGGTGATCGAAACATCGCCCAATGCGCTGTCATTCAGGCAATGGGCCGCAGTCAGCACCCAGCCGGTGCGAATAAGCGAGCCGCCGCACAGCACGCGGTCCTGGATACTGATCGTCCGACCGGGCTTGCCCGGCACTGTTGCCGGTCGCCACAGCAGCGCCTGCCATGGCGCGGCACCGCGGACGACGGCAAAGCCGATTCTTATGCCTCCGGTAAAGCGGCATTGTTTGTCAGTGTAACTTTGCCCTTCAAACTGCACTGTCGTTTCGATGCAGCTCCGCGCGAGCTCCTCAGCGTCGCGCCTTTCCTGTTCTTCCGACAGCAACCGCTCTTTCTCGGCTTCTTCGGCCTCTTCTTCGGGGGTTAATTCGGGCTGGAAAGTGGTGCTCGCCAGTACCAGCGGCGCTGATGGTTCGATCAGCGCCAGTTCTTTGAGGTCCCTGCAGCTGCTGCTGCTGCCCATTTCGCAAAGCTCGGCATAAAGGGCGGCGGCGCGCGGCAGATCCTGCGCCAATTGATCGCCTTCTTCGAGCAGACTGGCAAGTTTGCTGCACCCATCAGTGTCGCCTGACGCACAGCTTTGGTCGAGATAGGCCTCGGCGCGGGCGGCGTCGGCAACGTCGATATCACGCCGCTGGTCGAAGATTATCCGGGCAGCGGGCAGACAGGCTGCGGCATGTCCGGCCTCGCACGACGCGCCAAGCACTTCGAGTGCGCGCGCCTGATCCGCGACCGGACTGGACAGATTGTCCAGCATCTCACCCAGCGTCAGACAGGCCGCTTGATCGCCTGCATCGCATTGCCGGGACAAATCAGGTTCGGCGCGGACCTGCCGGCCATTGTCACACGCGAAGGACGAAATCTCGCAGGCGCGGTCAAACCATTCCAGTGCAGCGGCGCGCGCGGCACCATCGGACAAATTCGCCGCGCGCAAGGCTGTAAACCCCAGTTCGGAGCATGATGAAGAACTGCCCGCGGCGCAGGCCAGCTGGTGATATTCTGCATAGCGCCGTTTGGCATCAGATGCGCTCCTGCTGTGCCAATAGGCGGCCGCATCGCGGCATGCCGCGGCATCACCGGCGCGGCACTGCCGGTCAAGCAAGGCGCGGCCCTTGTCCTGTTCTGCGGGAGTTCGATCCGGCCGGATCAAAAGGCCCGCCAAAATCCGGCACGCTGATTGCTCGCCACGATTACACGTGGCGCGGCGCAGCGCCTCGGCGGCTTGCGGGTCAGGCTCTCCGAATGTTCCCCGCGCCAGCGCGTCAGCCTGCCGGTTGCAGCCGTCAAGCGCTCCCAATCGGCAGGCGACCGCGAAATAGTCCATCGCGAGGCGCGCATTGAAGTCGCCCCCGAGGTCTTGAAGCATGGTTGCCAATCCGAAACATCCCGCGCCGCTTCCGGCATTGCAGGCTTTGCGGTAAAACAATTCGGCGACCGGGCGGTTTTGCGGGCGGCCTTCACCCATCAGATACGCGCTGCCAAGTTTGGCGCAGCCGTCCCACCTTTTGGCCCCGGTGCCGGTATTGCAGGTGGCCTCATACCTGTCTGCCAGCGCTTTTTCCCGGGCAAGAATATCGGCGGGCTTATCAAGACTGACACGTTCGGGAAAACTGATGTCGTAGACGCGCGGGATTGGAAGATCGACCGGCGGCGGTGCAGCTGATGCGATCGCGGGCGGGATCAGCAGCGCCAGCAGCGCGCCGATAATCGCTTTGGTCAGCATCGTGGTGAATGTGCGCATCGCCGCTTCCCCCCGTAGCAAGCGCAACTATGCGCCTTTCGCCGGGAAGGGTCAAATGCACCGGGGATGACTGCATCTCCCCTTGTAACCGGGCAACACAAACGCTTATGCAGACAGCGCGCCTGCCGATCTGGTGGGTGGGAGACGCGCTGCTGATGCCTGCCCCACTGCCTGCCAATCTGCGCTTCAATTGGCAGCCGCATCTGGCGATCGGGATAACCGGCCACCGCGCCTCCAACCCCTCCTTTGCCGCCCATGCCCCCGCGATTTCCACCGCGCTCGCCGCCGTGTTCGCCCGGACCGATGCGATTGCCGCCAGCCTGCCGGGACCGTGCGGTGCGGTGCGGTTGCACAGTCTGCTGGTAGACGGGACGGATCAGATCGCCGCAGACCTGGCGTTGGCGCGCGGGTGGGAACTGGCGGTGCCTTTGCCATTCGGCGCGGCGTTGAATGTCGCAATCAACGCCCACCCGACCACGCCCGCAGCGGCCACCGCCGTGCTGGCGGGTGAGGCGACGGGCGATCCGGCGGTCGATGCGCGCGCGGCGGCAATCCGCGCCAACACCGCCCGGGCCAAGCTGTTTGAACTGGCCGACTGTGATGCCGAGGTTGAAGCGCTATGGCTGGCGACGCTGGCTGATCCCGAAAACCGCAGTGCGGCGCGCGCGTATGAGGCGTTGGTATCGGACAAGGTGGCGCTGGCAGGGCGCGTGATGATTGAGCGGACCGATCTGGTCATCGCGGTGTGGGATGGGAAGATCAACAATTTGCCGGGCGGGACCGGGCATACGGTCGTCACCGCGCTGGCGATGGGCACGCCGGTGCTGCTGATCGATCCCGCCGCGCCCGATGACTGGCGCATCCTGACCCGGCCCGAAGAACTGGGTAACGCCGCGGCTGGCCCGCAGGCATCCGATCTGGCGCGGTTCGAAGCGATTATACGGGCAGCGGTTGTCGTCGATGGCTGGAACCCGGCGCAGCTGGCGCGTGAGGTGTGGCGGCCCCGCAGCAGCCGGATGTTCGGGCTGTATCGCCGGATTGAACAGGTGTTCGGGGGATCAGGCCGGTGGTTTGCCTCGCTCAGAGTAGATTACGAAGCGCCCGATGCGATCGCCAGCGGCAGCGCGGCGGGTGTAACGGCCGCCGCAGCCACCATGCCCGGCGGCGATGCGCACATGGCGGCGCGGCTGACCGATGATGTGTTGCCACTGTTCGCCTTTGCCGATGGCGTCGCCAGCCGCCTTGCCGATGCCTATCGCAGCGGCATGTGCGTCAATTTCGTGCTTGCCGCATTCGCGGTGATGATCGGCTTGTTGTATTTTCCGGCCGGGTTGGGCGAATTCAAATGGGCCTTTGCCGGGGTGGAGTTGCTGTTGCTGGCGGGCATTCTGGTCCTGACTGCGGCGGGGTCGCGGCTGGGCTGGCACCGGCGCTGGTTCGAACTGCGGCGCGTGGCGGAATATCTGCGCCATGCGCCGGTGCTGCTGTTGCTGGGCGTAGCGCGGCCAACCGGGCGCTGGCCGCGTGAAGGAGGGCCGGGTAAACGCGCCGAATGGCCCGAATATTTCGCGCGCCATGCCTTGCGCGATGTCGGCCTGCCGCGTGTGGCAGTTACCCGTGCCTATCTGCGTGCCGGGTTGGCTGAGGTTGCCTTGCCGCACATCGCCCGCCAGCGCGCCTACCACACCGCCAAGGCGCACCGGCTGGAAACAGTGCACCACCGGCTCGATCGGGCGGCAGAGGTGTGCTTTGTGCTCGCGGTGACAGCGGTGCTGGCCTATCTGCTGCTGAAGGGCGGCGGGTTGATGGGGATGGCGCCCAAACATCTGGCCACTGATCTGTCGGCGCTGTTCACGTTTTTCGGGGTCGCCTTCCCGACCTTGGGCGCGAACCTTTCCGGCATCCGCTATTTCGGTGATTTCGAACGCTTCGGCGCGATTTCGCGGGT
>JANQTR010000217.1:6266-11108 GCA_030731635.1 Erythrobacter sp.
GTTCAGCCCAGCAGCATCACATTCATCAGCCGACCCGGGATCATAAAGGCGGCAAGGCCCGGCAGCATCAGCGCGGTCAGATAGGTGAACACCAGATGCCGCTTGTGCGCCTGAATATCGCCGCGCCGCGCGGTGGCGACCACTTTCCAAGCCGCATGGAACGTCATCGGCACGAACAAGTGAATCCAGCTGAAGCTGCCCGAGCTCTGGATAAAGATGGCCGAGGTTGCGGTGATCAGCATCAACACCAGCCAGACCTTGCCCAATTGCTTGTGCAGCGCGGTGCCCTTCTTCGCCAGTAACAGCCAGCCTCCCAGCGGAATGGTGGGCAGCACGGCGGCGACATGGATCATGATCGGCAGCTTGGCATAGTGGTGCAGGTTATCGACCATGCCCAGCGCCGCCTTCCCGAGCGCCACGATCATTGCAAAGCTCATGGTGAAACACGCCAGGCTGACAGCAGTGCGGGCGACCGGGCCGATGTCGAAACGCACAGCGGCTTTGGCGGTGTGGGCGGCGGGCTTGGAACCGAAGGGCAGGGTGATGGCGTTCATGGCGGGTCTCCTGAAAAGCGTTGAATTGCTTGCTGGAGCCAGAATGGCGCGGGGCTGTTGGCGGGCAATCGCATTGGCGCAAATGGCGCAAACACTGCGCGAAATGTCCCACAAACCCGCGCTTTGCCACTTTACGAAGCGCGAACGGGCAGGCACCACAGGCGCATGGACACCCCATCGGCCAATCCGCGCCATGCCCTTGCGCGCCGTATCATCATCGATCTGGCGGTGATGACCGGGATCGGTGTGTTTCTGGCGCTTAGCGGGGCATTCGGCAGCATGGCCCTGCCCTTGCCGGTCAGATTGGTGAGCTGGGTCGGCTTTGCCTGGCTGGGATATGGCTTCTTTCGCCCGATGGAAACCGTGGTTGGCTGGGCCGAACGCACGCTGGATCTGCCGCGCTGGGGATTGTGGGTTGCCGGATGCCTGATTGCATCTGCACCGATGACGCTGGCAGTGCTGGCCATCGGCAGCCTGCCGGGCCCGCTCGTCTGGCCTAGCGGTGCAATGATGATGGGCACCTATCCATCAGTGCTGGTGATTGGCGGAGCGGTGACGCTGTTGTTCAATCTGGTGAAGCCGGGGCAGCGCGAGGCGCAGGCTGTCGCCGCTCCAATGCCGACTGCATCACCCCCGGCCACATCAATCCCGCACGTGCCAGCCCCTGTGGCTGCGCCCATGCCTGTTGCTGAAGTTACACCGCCGCCCCCGCTGCCGAACCCGCTGTTTGATCAGCTCCCGCCCGAACTCGGCAGTGACATCATCGCGTTGGAGATGGAGGATCACTATGTCCGCGTCCACACTGCGCTGGGATCTGCGCTGGTGCTGATGCGGCTGCGCGATGCGATGGTGTTGATCGCTGATGTGGAAGGGATGCAGGTGCATCGCAGCTGGTGGGTGGCGCGCGCTGCGGTTGAGGATGTGCTGCGCGATGGCCGCAACATCCGGCTCAAGCTGGCGCGCGATGTCGAAGCCCCGGTTGCCCGCGCCAATGTGGCAACCCTCCGCGACGCGCGCTGGATTTGACGTCAGGCAGGGCTGCGAAAGACGCACCACGTGAACGCCTGCGGGCTTCCCCACGGGGTCAGATGCGCATCGCGCCAGCTTGCCTCAAGGACAAAACCCGGCCCCAGCGTGGCGGCCAGTTTGTCCGCGTCATAGCGTTCCACGGTCAGCCCGCTGCATTTTTCCGGCCCGTCGAGCGCGAAGGTGGCAAAGATCGCCAGCCCGCCCACCGCCAACCCTTCGCCCAGCGCACGGATATAGGCGACGCGCTGCGCAGGCTCGGTCAGGAAATGAAACACCGCGCGGTCGTGCCAGATGTCATAGCGGCGCGGCGGCTGCCAGGCGGTGATGTCAGCGTCCGCCCAAGTCACCCGCGCACCCGCTTCGCCCAAGCGCGCCTGCGCCGCCGCCAAGGCCGGGGCGGCAATATCCAGCACCGTTACGTTGTTCCATCCGCGCGCCAGCAAGGCATCAACCAGCGTCGATGCGCCGCCGCCAACATCGATGAGTGATTGCGAAGGCGCAGCCTGAAACCGGTCAAGCGCCAGCAGCGATTGTTCGGGCGTCGGCTGATACCAGCTGACGTCTTCGGGCTGCTTGTCGGTATAGACTTTGCGCCAGTGGGTTCCGCGTTCGATGGTCATGGTGGACGCCCTCTCCCGCGCGCTCATAGCACAAAAAGGCCCCCGGTATCGCTACCGAAGGCCTTCTGTGTCACGCGCCGCGCCTCAGTGATACTTGGCGTAGCTCACATCAAAGCGGTCCGCGTTCATCACCTTGTTCCAGGCCGAGATGAAGTCGCACACGAATTTGCCCTCGGATCCGGCTTCGGCATAGACTTCGGCCTGCGCACGCAGGATCGAGTTTGAACCGAACACCAGATCAGTGCGGGTGGCGCGGTATTTTTCCGATCCGGTGGCGCGGTCGGTGCCGACATATTCCTCGTCCCCGCTGCTATCGACCGGGGTCCACTTGGTTCCCATGTCGAGCAGATTGCGGAAGAAGTCAGTGGTCAGCGTGCCGACGCGGTCGGTGAACACGCCGTGCGCGGTATTACCGCTGTTCGCGCCCAGCACCCGCAACCCGCCGACCAGCACGGTCAGTTCGGGGATCGACAGGCCCAGCAGATGCGCCTTGTCGATCAGCATATCCTCGGTCCGCACTGATGCCTTGGTCTTGAGGTAGTTGCGGAAGCCATCGGCAAACGGCTCCATCGGTTCAAAACTGGCAGCATCTGTGTGTTCGTCGGTCGTGTCGCCGCGCCCGCCCATGAACGGCACTGTCACGTCATGCCCGGCATCGCGGGCGGCCTTTTCGACCGCCGCCGAACCTGCCAGCACGATCGCATCGGCCATGCTGAGGCTACCGCGATGGGCGTCGATCACGCCCAGCACCTTGGCCAGTTCTTTGGGATCATTGGCCGCCCAGCCGCTTTGCGGGGCCAGCCGCACGCGTGCGCCATTGGCACCGCCGCGGTGGTCCGAATTGCGGTATGTCGAGGCCGAGGCCCAGGCCGCCTTGACCAGCTCGCTGACGGTCAGGCCCGAATCGAGGATCGCTGCCTTGAACGCGGCGACCGCATCATCCGAAGGTGTGGTGCCAGCCGGAACCGGGTCCATCCAGATCAGCGTTTCTGCCGGGACTTCGGGCCCCATGTAACGCACCTTTGGTCCCATATCGCGGTGGCACAATTTGAACCATGCACGCGCAAAGGCATCATCCAGATCCGCCGGGTTGGCGAGGAAGCGTTCGGAAATCTTGCGATAGTCCGGGTCCATCTTCAGCGCCATATCGGCGGTGGTCATCATGGTCGGCACGCGCTTGTTCGGGTCGCGCGCGTCGGGGGCCATGTCTTCGGGATCGGGATTGATCGGCTGCCATTGCTGGGCACCGGCCGGGCTGTGCACCAGTTCAAATTCGTACTTGAACAAGATGCGGAAATAATCGTGGCTCCACGCGGTCGGGTTGTTCGACCAGCTGCCTTCGATGCCCGAGGTGGTGATGTTGCCGCTCGCGATTTCATCGGCATCATTCAGCCAACCAAAGCCCTGCAGGTGCAGGTCTTCGCTTTCGGGCGCGCCGCCGAAGGTTTCGGCGGGGTGCGCGCCGTGAGCCTTGCCGAAAGCGTGACCGCCTGCGGTGAGCGCGACGGTTTCTTCGTCATTCATCGCCATCCGGGCAAAGGTTTCGCGCATGTCGCGCGCGCTTTCCAGCGGATCGGGATTGCCGCCCGGCCCTTCGGGATTGACGTAAATCAGCCCCATCTGGATCGCGGCAAGCGGGTTTTCGAGCGCCATACCTTCCTTGGGCTGGATACGGGTGGCAACGCCTTCGTTGACCCACTGCTCTTCGGTGCCCCAGTAGACGCTTTCCGGCTCATAGACATCCGCGCGCCCGCCGCCGAAGCCGAACACCGGCCCGCCCATGCTTTCGATCGCGACATTGCCGGTCAGGATGAACAGGTCAGCCCAGCTGATGTTCTTGCCGTATTTCTGCTTGATCGGCCACAGCAGGCGGCGCGCCTTGTCGAGGTTGCCGTTATCGGGCCAGGAATTGAGCGGCGCGAACCGCTGCTGGCCAGAGCCTGCGCCGCCGCGCCCGTCACCGGTGCGATAAGTGCCTGCGGCGTGCCACGCCATGCGGATGAAGAACGGGCCGTAATGGCCGTAATCGGCCGGCCACCACGGCTGGCTATCGGTCATCAGCGCGGTCAGATCGGCCTTCAATGCGGCATAATCGAGCGTGTTGAACGCTTCGGCATAGTCGAAATCTTCGCCATAGGGATTGGCGCTCTTGCCTTGCTCGGTCAGAATATCGAGCTGCATTGCCTGCGGCCACCAATCGCGGTTGGTGCGGCCCAGCAGGCTGCGCATTTCGGTGCTGCCGTGGAACGGGCAACCGCTCATCTCGCCAGTTTTTGCGTCCATGATTGTTCTCTCCTCGCGTTTTGATTGCGTCAGACTCGCCCTTGGGGCGTAGTTTATGGGGAGAGAATGACGCTTTCACGAAGGAGCGTCCAATCGATTAATGCGCGTGTATTGATTGAGTGAGGCGATTGAACCGCGCCTGTGGCCCATAAACGAAAACGGGCTCCCGCTAAGGGAGCCCGCAAGGCCGACTAGCCGCCCGCAGCGACGCGACCTTGAGGTCGCATGAGCGAGGAGGCGCGCTCGCGGGGGCGAGCGCGCCCCAACACATTACGCCGCCTGCGCCACCTCAGCGACCGGTTCATTGCGGATCAGGAAGTCGAACGCGCCGAGGCCCGCCTTGGCGCCTTCGCCCA
>JANQTR010000218.1 GCA_030731635.1 Erythrobacter sp.
ATCGCCTTCATGCGGCAGGTGTCGGGCACCTTCAAACGCGGCATGAAGCTGACGCCATCAGGGCTGGGCAAGCCGATTGCGGTGCATTCGCCGATCCTGTTCTTTGCGCAGGACCGCGAGATTGCCGATACGGCAGAGGCGGGCGATATCATCGGCATCCCCAACCACGGCACCTTGCGGGTGGGCGATACGCTGTCCGAACGCAATCAGGTGCGCTTCACCGGCCTGCCCAACTTCGCTCCGGAGATCCTGCGCCGGGTGCAATTGCGCGACCCGACCAAGACCAAGCAGCTGCGCAAGGCTTTGGATGATCTGAGCGAAGAAGGCGTGATCCAGGTGTTCTACCCGGACATCGGTTCTGCCCATATCGTCGGCGTGGTCGGGCAATTGCAGCTCGAAGTGCTGATTTCGCGGCTGGAGGCGGAATACAAGGTCGAAGCCGTGCTCGAACCCTCGCCCTTTGCCACCGCGCGCTGGATCAAGGGGGACGAAAAGGATCTGGAGGAATTCGCCGGGTTCAACCGCGCCAACCTCGCCCGCGACCGTGATGGCGACTATGTGTTCATGGCGAAAAGCCCGTGGGACGTCAGCTATCAGGTCGAAAAGAACCCGCAGCTGACGTTTTCGGCCACGAAGGAACGGTAGGCTTGCGAGGAAAGCGGGTTCGCGGCATGGCAGGCACCATGCACGACACCGGCCCCACCTCACAGACCTTCATCTCACAGCGCCTGCGCCTCAATTACGAAGATTGGGGCGGACGCGGAAAGCCGCCGCTGGTGCTGGTCCACGGCGGGCGCGATCATGCGCGCAGCTGGGATTGGACGGCTGAGGCATTGCGTGCCGATTATCACGTCATCGCGATGGACCACCGCGGGCATGGTGATAGCGATTGGGTGTCGGACGGGGTCTATTCTGCGGGCGACATGGTCTATGACCTGGCGCAGTTGATCCACCAATTGGGCGTTGGCCCGGTGCGGATGGTCGCCCATTCGATGGGCGGCAATGTCGCGCTGCGCTATGCGGGCGCTTTCCCCGCCATGGTAACTAAGCTGGTGGCGATCGAAGGGTTGGGCCCTTCCCCCGAATGGCGCGAGAAACAGCGCGCCGTGCCCTATCCCGAACGGCTCGCCGAATGGATCGAGAAAAAGCGCAAAGCCGCCGGACGCTCCCCGCGCAAATATGACAGCATCGAAGCCGCTTTTGCCCGGATGATCGAGGAAAATGCCTACCTCACCGAAGAACAGGCGCGGCATTTGACCGTCCACGGGGTCAACCGTAACGAGGATGGCACCTATAGCTGGAAGTTCGATCCGCATCTGAATGTCTGGCCGGTGGAGGATGTCGGCGACGAATTCGTCGAGGCTTTGTGGGCTGCGATCACTTGCCCCACACTGCTGCTGTATGGTGCGGACAGCTGGGCCTCAAACCCGGCTAAGGACGGGCGGATCGCGCATTTCCAAACCGCCAGCGTGATCGAATTTGAGAAAGCTGGCCACTGGCTGCACCACGATCAGTTTGACCGCTTCATCACCACCTTGCGCGATTTTCTCTGACCCGAGCGGAGCCTGCTGATGGCTGATTTTACCGATGCGCTGACCGAAAAGCAGATGGCGATGATCGCCGCGCAGCCGGTATTCTTCGTCGCGACGGCGGCGGCCGAAGGGCGGATCAACCTCAGCCCCAAAGGCTATGACGCGTTCCGGGTGCTGTCACCGACGCGGGTTGCCTATCTCGATCTGGGCGGTTCGGGGAACGAGACCCACGCACATCTGGCGGCGGATCAGGCTGACGCGGGGCGGATCACGGTGATGTTCTGCAACTTCCAGCAGCCGGCCCTGATCCTGCGGATCTATGGCCGCGGGCGCGCGGTGTTGCCGCAAGATGCCGAGTGGGAAGCGCTGGCGGCGCATTTCACCATGCAGCCCGGCACCCGGCAGATCTTCGATATCGCCATCGAAAGCGTGCAGGGTTCGTGCGGGTGGGGTGTACCATTCATGACGCTGGAGGGTGAGCGCGATACGCTCAAGAAAGCGCATCGTCAGGCCGATCCGGCGCAATGGGCAGCCAAAGTCGCTGGCCGCACCCGCAGCATTGATGGCCTGCCAACCCGCCCGACGGATCGGTATATCGCCGGTGATGGCGAATAATTCGCGCCCATTGCCACAAATGTTGCCTAATCGTTAATCAGATGATTAAATCTTAGGCAGGTATTTTTCCGCAGGTGCGAAGAAACCCGCTGATTCCGCTGCGTCAGCCCTGTTACACAATTATGGCACGCTTGTTGCTGTGGTTAGGTTGGCCGGAACGATCCGGTGCAACAGGGGCTACAGATGAAGTTCATCATCGCCATTATCAAACCGTTCAAGCTCGACACAGTGCGG
>JANQTR010000219.1 GCA_030731635.1 Erythrobacter sp.
ATCTTGCCCTGATGCACGTTGAGGCCGGGGGCCAGATGCGGATCATCCTCGCACGCCTTCAGCCCCTTGTTCGCCAGCGCCAGCCCGAACGGCAGGGTCGCGTTGTTGAGCGCATAGGAACTCGTCAACGGCACCGCGCCGGGCATGTTGGCGACACAGTAATGGATGATCCCGTCCACCTCGTAAGTCGGGTTTTCGTGGGTGGTGGCATGCGATGTTTCAAAGCATCCGCCCTGATCAATCGCAACATCAACCAGCACCGCACGGTTCTTCATTTGCGGCAGCATGGCGCGCGTCACCAGATGCGGCGCGCTCGCCCCGGGGATCAGCACTGCGCCGATCACCACATCGGCCTGCTCGACCGCCTGCTCGATCGTGCCAGTGGTAGAAAAGCGAGTGATTGCACGGCCTTGGAACATCTCGTCCAATTGGCGCAGGCGGGGCAGCGAACGGTCGAAAATCTCCACCGTGGCCCCCAGCCCCACCGCCATCCGCGCCGCCTGCGTGCCAACAACGCCGCCGCCAAGGATCACCACCCGCGCTGGAATCACGCCGGGCACGCCGCCCATCAAGGTGCCGCGTCCGCCGGTGTTCGCCCGCAAGGCCAATGCGCCAGCCTCAATCGCCAGCCGTCCGGCAACCTCGCTCATCGGCGCAAGCAGGGGCAACGCGCCGCCCGGTGCCGTCACGGTTTCATAAGCTACCGCTGAAACGCCCGACGCCATCAGCCCGCGCGCCTGATCGGGATCAGGGGCCAGGTGCAGGTAGGTAAACAGAATTTGGCCTTCGCGCAGTTGCACCCATTCGCCCGGCTGCGGTTCCTTGACCTTTACGATCATGTCCGCGCGGGCGAAGACTTCGGCGGCGCTATCGACCACTTCGGCCCCGGCCTTGCGATAGATGTCGTCGTCCTTGTCGATCCCCAGACCCGCCCCGGTCTCAACGATCACGCGGTGCCCGGCGGCGACATATTCGCGCACGGCTTCGGGGGTAAGACCGACGCGAAACTCGCTCGGCTTGATTTCCTTGGGAACGCCGACCAGCATGATTCTCTCCTCGCGATGCAGCGGAAAGATCGCTAAAGGAGGCGCAATAAAATTACAAGATCGCGCAAGGTCGATTCAACGCCCGTCTTTACAAGGAGCAAGCCCGTGACCAGCTACCCCGCCCTCAAAATGCTCATCAACGGCGAATGGATCGCTGATGGGGAAGCCGGGTCGATGGACGTGGTCAACCCGGCCACCGGGCAGGTGATCGGCCAGTGCCCCAAGGCGTCACCCGCGCAGCTCGACGCTGCACTTGCCGCCGCTGACACGGCGTTTGTCACGTGGAGCAAGACGCCGGGCGCAGAACGTTACATGATCCTGCGCCGCGCCGCCGAACTGCTGCGTGAACGCGCCCCCGACATCGCCCGCGCGGTAACCGCCGAAATGGGCAAACCCCGCGCACAGGCGATTGGCGAAATCGCGGCGACGGGCGATGTGATCGACTTCCTCGGCGAAGAGGCCAAGCGGCGCGGCGGGCGCATGATCCCGCCCCGCAGTGCCAGCGTGATCGCGCAGATGGTAACCCACGAACCGGTTGGTCCCTGTGTGCTGCTGACGCCGTGGAATTTCCCGGTGCACCTGCCCGCCAAGAAGATCGCGGGCGCGCTGGCAGCGGGCTGCACCGCGATCCTCAAACCGGCGGAAAATACCCCGGCTTCGGCGCAATTGCTGGTCGAATGCTTCACCGATGCCGGCCTGCCCAAAGGGGTGCTGAACCTGGTGTTTGGCGACCCCGGCCCGGTGTCGGAACACCTGATTGCCGCCCCGTCTGTGCGCAAGGTCAGCTTCACCGGATCAACCGCCGTGGGCAAGCATCTGGGCGCATTGGCAGCGGCGGGGATGAAGCGCTTCACCCCGGAATTGGGCGGCCATGCGCCGGTCATCGTCAGTAAGACCGCCGATCTCGACCGCGCGGTTGCGGCCTGCGCGGCCACCAAGTTCCGCAACGCCGGGCAGGTCTGCGTTTCGCCCACGCGGTTTCTGGTTGCGCGCGAAGTCTACGACAAATTCGTCGCCGAATTCGCGGCCCGCGCGGGAAAGCTGAAAATCGGCGATCCGGGCGCGGATGAAAGCGTTGATATGGGCCCGCTCGCCCACCCGCGCCGGATTGCAGCGATGGAAGCGGTGGTCGCCGATGCAGGCGGCAATCGCGGAGAGATTGTCACCGGCGGTTCGGTGATTACCGGTAACGGCTTTTTCTTTCAGCCCACCGTGATCGCTAACCCTGCGCCAGACAGCCGCTTTATGACGGAAGAACCCTTTGGCCCGATTGCCGGGATCGTCCCGTTTGATGCCATCGAAGACGCGGTCCAGATTGCCAATTCGCTGCGGTATGGGCTGGCGGCCTATGCCTTCAGCAGCGATCTGGATGAAGCGCATTACCTCGGTCGCAGCCTGCGTGCCGGGATGGTGGGGATCAATCAGTTGATTGTGTCATCGCCTGAAACCCCGTTCGGCGGGGTCGGCGACAGCGGGTTCGGATCGGAAGGCGGCGAGGAAGGCTACCTTGCCTTTACCGACACGAAGCTGGTGATCATGGCCAAGGCAGGCGGATAAACCGCCCGGTCGTTCACGCGATGAGCTGGGCAATCCGGCCAAGCAGCGACTTGCGGCGTTCCATCGGCTGTATTCGACCATAGCGCGCGCGGCGCGAATGTTCGTCATGCATGCAGACAGTGCGGAGCATGGGGTCTGGCCCGCTGGACCAGATAGTTGGTCGTGCCATTAAACGCTTCCCGATTCGCTGTTTTGTTATACTTTTATCTAACAGCAATTCTGTGGAAAACCCATAGCAAACATGGTTAATGCACTTGCGCCCGCCGCGCCCTACCGATCCGTGCGCCGCACCCCGGCGGAACGCACGTCTTGCAGGGTCGGATAACCGTTAACTGCCATCAGCAAATCGGCTTCTGCAAGGATCGACCGCAACACCCACGCAGCGCCCTCTGCCCCGCCCAGTGCAAGGCCATAGGTGTAAGGCCGCCCCACGCCGACCGCGCGCGCGCCCATCGCCAACGCCTTGACGGCATCACTGCCCGAACGGATTCCGCTGTCAAACAGCACTGGGGTGTCACCCGACGCTGCGACGACATCTTCAAGCATGTCGATGGTCGCGATCCCGCCATTGGCCTGCCGCCCACCGTGGTTCGAACAATAGACCGCATCAGCCCCATGATCGACTGCCCGGCGCGCATCATCGGGGTGACAGATGCCCTTCAGCACGACCGGCAGCTTGGTCACCGATTTGAACCACGCCATGTCATCCCATGTCAGCACCTGCCCGAACACCGCAGCAAAGGTCTGAATTGCCGCCACCGGGTCTTCCTGTGGCGGTTTGGCCAACAACGACCGAAACACCGGATCGCTGAAGTAGTTCTGCAAAACCTTGCCGCGTAGCTGCGGGAAGTTTGAGGCGTTCAGATCGCGCGGACGCCAGCCGGTGACCCAGGTATCCAACGTCACCACCAGCGCCTTGTAGCCCGCATCCTCGGCGCGGCGGATCAGGCTTTCCGCCAGTTCGCGATTGCGCGGGGTGTAGAGCTGAAACCACGCAGGCGTATCGCCGCAAGCCGCCTTCACATCTTCCAGCGGATCATTCGACAGGGTCGAGGCGCAAAACGGCACGCCCGTCAGCGCCGAGGCGCGCGCGGCGGCCATATCGCCATGGCGGTCCTGCGATGCCTCTCCATTGAGGCCAATCGGAGCCATGAACAGCGGGGTGGGATATTTGTGTCCGAACAATTCGATCGACAGATCGCGCTCCGAACAATCAACCATCATTCGCGGCACCATGCCCCAATGGTGGAAGGCAGCAGCGTTCTGATCCTGCGTATGCTCGTCCCCGCACCCGCCTGCGACATAGTTCGTCATCATCGGGCCGAGCGCTTCGTGGGCGCGCTTTTCAAGCGTGGCGAAATCAACCGGGTAGGTGGGCAGCACCCCCTTCAACCCGGCGTTGTATATTTCGTTCTGCATACCGCCGAAATTGGTCATGGCGTGGCTCTCTCCCATCTCGTTTGATGTGGGTTCTGACGATCAGAGCGCGCAGGGCAAGAAGTTTCTAAGAGAAGAAACGTTGCAGCCGGGGGCGCACTTTCAGGAATTGCAGATAGGCCGCCTCCAGCAACCGCAGCACCGTGCCATTGCGCGCCGCCAGCCCGATGGGACGCAGCAGCGGTATCGCACGCCACATCACCGCAAACGCGGCCGCGCCATTGTGCACAACACCACCCTCTTCGGCATGGAACCGGGCCAGCAACGCCGCGCGGTCGATCGGGCATGATGGGTCGGCGCCGTCAGCCACATCGACAAATGTGATTGCGCCGCGTTTATCCAGCCGCCGCATCAGCGCGATTTCACGGCGGCAGAGCGGACATGCACCGTCGAACCAGACCTTGACGGGCTGGCTCAAGGCGCGATCCACAAGCGGATGATATAGGCGACAGCGCCCAGCACAGCGACGCTCGCCGCCCAGATGCCCACCATCCACAGCAGGCGCTGCCAGAGAGGGGCTTCAGGTTCACGCTCGGGTGGCGCAAGCATCAGTGGTACCCCTCTTCACCCACTTTGCCGCGGAACACCCAATAGGCCCAGGCCGTATAGCCAATGATCAGCGGCAAGGTCAGCGCGACACCCACCAGCATGAACACCTGACTGCGTTCAGGCGCGGCAGCATCCCAGATGGTGATCCCCGGCGGCACGACAAACGGCCAGATCGTGACCCCCAGCCCTGCCATGCCGAGGAAAAACAACGCCAGCGCCAGCCAGAACGGCGCAGAATTGCCCGTCCCCCGGATCGCCCGGATCAGCGCGATCGCCACCAGCGCGGTAATCACCGGCACCGGCGCGGCATAATAGATCTCGGGCGCAGTCAGCCAATGTGCGGCATATTCGGCGTTGAGGGTGATGTTGTAGAGGCTGACCGCGCCCATCAGAACGATAGTGGCAATCGCCGCGCGCAAGGCAACATAGCGGGCATGGGCCTGCACCCCGCCATCCAGCTTCCAGATCAGCCAGGTGCTGCCCAGCAGCGCATAGCCCGCCACAGTGCCCAGCCCGGTGAGGAAGGTATACGGGGTAAGCCAGTCCCACCAGCTGCCGGCGTAGGCGCGGCCTTCGACGTCGATCCCTTGCAACAGCGCGCCCAGGATCATCCCCTGCGACATGGCTGCGACCAGCGAGCCGCCAAAAAACGCCATGTCCCAGAACTTTTCATGGGCCGGATCGCGCCAGCGATATTCAAACGCCACGCCTCGGAAGACGAGGCCCAGCAGCATGGCGATAATCAGCGGATAGGTCGCCGGAAGGATCACCGCATAGGCCAGCGGAAAGGCTGCAAACAGCCCGCCGCCGCCCAGCACCAGCCAGGTCTCGTTCCCATCCCACACCGGCGCGATCGAATTCATCGCGCGGTTGCGCCCCTTGCCGACGCGAAAGGTCGGGAACAGGATGCCGATGCCCAGATCAAACCCGTCCATCACCACATAGGCGAAGATCGCAAAGGCGATGATGAACGCCCAGATGACGGTGAGATCCATCACGCCGGCTCCTTCTCAGGCTTGGCAGAGGGCAGCGTTTCTCCGCCCGGGTTCTGGGTTGGCCCCGGCGTAATTCCGGCAGTGCGGATCGGACCGACATCGCTGTACTCGATCCCATGTTCGCCAGCGTGCGGGGCTTTGCCCATCAGTTTGAGGATGTACCACACGCCGATGCCGAACACGGCGAAGTAGACAAGGATGAAGGCGAGCAGCGACGCAGCGACGGCGGGCGCGTCCAATGGGCTGGCCGCATCAGCCGTGCGCAGCAGGCCGTAAATCACGTAAGGCTGACGGCCGACTTCGGTTGTGATCCACCCGGCCAGCACGGCGGCAAATCCGCTTGGCCCCATCAGCACAGCGGCCCGGTGCAGCCATGGCATGTCAAACAATCGACCGCGCGCCCGGCCCCACAGGCTCCACAGCCCGATGCCCAGCATCGCAAACCCGATGCCCACCATAATGCGAAACGACCAGAACAGCATCCCTACCGGCGGCTCCTGATCATCAGGGATCGTGTCGAGGCCGGCCAGCGGCGCGTTGAGATCATGCTTGAGGATCAGTGACGATGCCTTGGGAATTTCGATCGCGTAACGTATCGTCTTGGCGTCGCTGTCGGGGATACCGAACAGGATCAGCGGCGCGCCATCGGGGTGGCTTTGATAATGCCCTTCCATCGCCATCACCTTGGCAGGCTGATGTTCGAGCGTGTTCAGGCCGTGCATGTCGCCTGCGAAAATCTGCAAGGGCGTGACAATCGCCGCCATCCACATCGCCATCGAGAACATCGTGCGTGCATGGGGGTTGGCGC
The DNA here is from genome assembly GCA_030731635.1 of Erythrobacter sp. Classification (GTDB taxonomy): domain Bacteria; phylum Pseudomonadota; class Alphaproteobacteria; order Sphingomonadales; family Sphingomonadaceae; genus Erythrobacter. The sequence continues at coordinate 6,393 of JANQTR010000219.1, forward strand.
GGTCTTTGAGCAGATGCCAGGCACCCACCGCGCCGACCACAAATGCGGTGGTCAGATAGGCCGCCATCACCGTGTGGACGAGCCGGTAAGGGAAGCTTGGGTTAAACACGATATCCCACCAGCTCGGCCCCGGAAGGAACTGGCCGTTCGCCCCGATCTCGTACCCCGTCGGCGTCTGCATCCAGCTGTTGACTGACAGAATCCAGAACGCCGACACAAACGTTCCCAACGCCACCATCAGCGTGGCGGCAAAGTGCAGCTTCTTGCCAACCTTCTCCATCCCGAACAGCATCACGCCCAGAAAGCCCGCTTCGAGAAAGAACGCGGTCAACACTTCGTAAGCCATCAATGGCCCGATCACCGGCCCGGCCTTGTCCGAAAAGACCGACCAGTTGGTGCCGAACTGATACGACATGACGATGCCTGAAACGACGCCCATCGCAAATGCGATCGCGAAAATCTTGATCCAGTATTTGAACAGGTCGTGATAAACCGACTTGCCGGTCTTGAGCCACAACGCCTCAAGCACCGCGAGATAGCTGGCCAGCCCGATCGAAAATGCCGGGAAGAAGAAATGGAAGCTTACCGTAAAGGCAAACTGGATCCGCGCGAGCAATAGGGCGTCGAGGTTTTCAAGCATGATAAGCAGCTAATCCCTTGGCAGCGCCGTTCAATTGCAATCGCTGCACCTGATATACGGATTTTGGGGCAAAAGGTTGCACCGCCGGAAGGGGGGTGACCGGCGGTGCAACAAGTGTGGCGGGTTCAGACGGCGTCGACCATCCGCAGGTAAGGTTTGATCGTGGTAAAGCCCTGAGGGAACCGTTCATGGGCTGTGGCATCGTCGACCGAGGGCGGGATGATCACCTTGTCGCCCGGACGCCAATCGGCCGGCGTGGCAATTGTCATCCGATCGGCGAGCTGCAAGCTATCAATCACGCGCAGGATCTCGTCAAAGTTGCGCCCCACGCTCATCGGGTAGGTCATGGTCAGGCGAATCTTCTTGGCCGGATCGATGATGAACACCGACCGCACCGCCGCTGTCTCGCTCTGATCGGGGTGGATCATGTCATAAAGCTTGGCGATTTCGAGATCGGCATCAGCGACGATCGGAAAGGTCAGGGTAACCCCTTGCGTTTCGTCGACATCCTTGACCCAGGCAAGGTGCTCCTCAACCGTGTCGGTCGAAAGACCCAACGGCTTGCAGTTGCGTTTGGCAAACTCGGCCGCAAGGCGCGCAGTGGCGCCCATTTCGGTCGTGCAAACCGGGGTAAAATCGGCCGGGTGGCTGAAGAAGAACACCCAGGCATCACCCGCCCATTTGTGCAGGCTGATCGGGCCGGTGGTGGTGTCCACGGTGAAGTCGGGGGCGGTGTCGCCGATATGCAGGCTCATTGGTCTGGCTCCTTGAGTTGATGCAACCGCTCTAGCAGGCCGGGTGAGTCGGACCTAGATCAATTACTCGCTTTATGAAATCGAATTTTTCGATTCAGCCGAAATTCGCGGCTTTAAGGCGTGTTTCATCAACTTAATCGGCATTTCCGCATCATCGCTTACAAAATATCGCAAGTGAAAGCGCGAAAGGTCAGATCAACCCGCGCGCTTCAAGCGGATCGTCCGCCGCGGGTGCTTCGCCAGTGTCGAGCGCCAGATCGGCAAAGGCTGCATCCTGCGACAGGAAAACCCGGCCCGACAATTCTTCAACGAAGTGGGTGCGGGCCAGCCGGTCCATCACTGGTCCCTTTACTTCCGACAGGTGCAGCTTCACGCCCCCGTCGGAAAGCCGGTGGTTGATCGCCTCCAGGCTCTCCAACCCCGACGCATCGATTGCATTGACCGCGCTGCACATCAGGATGACATGGCGCAGCGTCGGCCGATCAGCGACCTGTTCGAGGACATATTCCTCCAGCCAACGGGCGTTCAAATAGGTCAGGCTTTCATCGATACGGATCGACAGCAGATGCGGCAGGGTCAGCACGGTGTGACGGTCGACATTGCGGAAATGTTCAGTCCCCGGCACCCTTCCAACGATTGCCGCATGAGGCCGGCTAGCGCGCCAAAGATACAGCAGCAGACCAACTGAAACCCCCGCAATGACGCCAAGCTCCACCCCGGCAATCAGGGTGATCGCAATGGTGGCAGCATGGGCAGCGAAATCGGCCTTGGAATAGACCCACAGCTGCCGAGGTGTCTTGGTGTCGACAAGGCTAAGCACGGCAACGATGATGGTCGCGGCCAGTGTGGCATTGGGCAAGTTGAACAGCAGCGGGGTGAGGAACAGGCTGGCCAGCGCAATGCCGACAGCAGTAAAAGCCCCCGCCGCCGGGGTCTGCGCGCCCGCGTCGAAGTTCACCACCGAGCGGGCAAAGCCGCCCGTCACCGGATAGCCGCCTGACAGCGCGCTCGCGATGTTCGAAGCGCCAAGGCCAATCAGCTCCTGATCCGGCGCGATCCGCTGACGGCGCTTGGCCGCCAACGTCTGCGCAACTGAGACACTTTCGACAAAGCCGATCACCGAGATAAGCAGCGCAGGCACCCACAGCGATTGAATCAGCGCCACATCGGTCGATGGCAGCGCAAAAGGCGGTAAGCCCTGCGGGATAGCCCCAACGATTGAGACGCCCTGTGCCTGCAATCCGAAGCCGATCACCGCGATGATCGACGCCGCCACCGCGACCACTGGCCCGGCTTTGGCCGTCAATTCGGCGGCCCGCGCCGACATGCCAAAGCGCTGGAGCAAAGGCTTCAAGCCCTTCCTTACCCAGAACAGGAACGCTGTCGCAGGCAACCCGATGGCGAGTGTGGCCAGATTGATTTGTCCGATCGACCCAGCCAGCCCAGCCAGCATTTCGGGCCAGGTTTCCCCGCCGGTCTTGACGCCGAGAACATGCTTCAACTGGCTGGTGGCGATCAGGATACCCGAGGCCGAAATAAATCCGCTGATCACCGGATGGGACAGCAGGTTGGCAAGGAACCCAAGGCGCAGCAGGCCCAGCACCACCAGCATCACGCCCGACAGCGCCGCCAGCGTTATCGCCGCTTCGAGATAGGCTGCCGTTCCTGGTGCCGCCACAGCGCCTACCGCGCTCGCCGTCATCAGCGAAACCACCGCCACCGGCCCCACCGCCAGCGTGCGGCTGGTGCCGAACAGCGCATAGGCAAACAGCGGCAGGATCGAGGCATAGAGGCCCACGACCGGCGGCAATCCTGCCAACATCGCATAGGCGAGGCTTTGCGGGATCAGCATGATGGTGACGATCACCGCCGCCATCAGGTCGCTTGTCAAAACGCCGCGATTATAGGTGCGGCCCCATTCGAAGATCGGGAAATAGCGTTGCAGCATGGTTTTACTGCGCGATTAGGCCGCCGGGGCCCGCCAGCCACTCGCGGCCCTTGAGCATCCCGTTCCAGTAAATCCAAGGCAGCATATCGGCCTTTAGCATCCACGACAGGCGGCTGGCCTTTGTACCATCGACCAGCCAGGTCGGGAAACTCGGTGCAAGCTTGCCGCCATAGGCAAATTCGGCGAGCACGATCTTACCGCGCTCAACGGTCAGCGGGCATGAACCATAGCCGTCATAGCCTGCTGTCGGCCCCTTTTTATCCAGCTGCCGCAGCGCATTCACCGCGACCACCGGTGCCTGCTTGCGCACGGCGGCGGCGGTTTTGGCATTGGGGGTTGACCCGCCATCGCCGAGCCCGAAGACATTGGGATAGCGCACGTGCTGCATGGTGTGCTGATCCACGTCGGTAAATCCGCTCGCTGCCGCCAAGGGGCTATCGGCGAGGAATTGCGGCGCAACCTGCGGCGGGACAACGTGCAGCATGTCAAAGCCCACCGTAACCTCTCCCTCAGCCGTGGCAAAGGTAGCCTGCCTGGACGGGCCATCGACCGCGATCAGATTGTTGCCCAGATCGAGATGGATGCCGTATTTTGCGACATATTCCATCAAGGCCGGGACGTAGTCAGCTACGCCGAACAGCACAGCGCCCGCGTTGCGGAATTCAACTTCGATATTGCTCAGCACGCCCGCCCGCCGCCAATAATCGCAGGCCAGATACATCGATTTTTGCGGAGCGCCCGCGCATTTGATCGGCATCGGCGGCTGCGAGAAAATCGCCCGCCCAGCCTTGAGGCCCTGCACCAGCTCCCACGTATAAGGCGCAAGATCGGCGCGGTAATTCGAAGTGACGCCGTTCTGACCGAGGGTTTGCTCGAGCCCGGCGATCTTTTCCCATGCCAGCCGGATGCCAGGCGCAACGATCAGCACATCATAGCCCAGCGTGCTGCCATCAACGAGCGTCACCTGATTGCTTTCAGGCTGGAAGCTGGCCGCCGCCTGTTTGATCCAAGTGGTGCCTTTGGGGATCACGCTTTTCATCGGACGCATGGTGGTGGCGACGTCGAAGATCCCGCCGCCAACCATCGTCCATCCGGGTTGATAGGAGTGGGTATCACTCGGCTCGACTATTGCGATATCGAGCGCGGGCCTGCGTCTCAACATCGAGGCCGCAGTGGCGATGCCGCCCGCCCCGCCGCCGATGATGACGACCGTGTGTGACGCTGCGCTCATGTC
>JANQTR010000220.1 GCA_030731635.1 Erythrobacter sp.
CAGTTGCAGGGACAGCTGCGGCATCAAACCGCATTCCCGTTACCGAAACGCGGGACGACGGATAGCGTCAAGCCAAGGTTACGGCAAGCGGTGTAAGGCATGGCAATATTCGGATCGCCGATCCGGCGCGAAGCGCTGCAAGCGCGACCGCGTGCCGCGCCTCAATGCGCGAAAGCCAAGGCGGACGGACGTCCGCCGCCCGGCGTCTGAGGGCGAAAACAAAAAACGCCTGGTGGAGCCGAGCGGGATCGAACCGCTGACCTCGTCATTGCGAACGACGCGCTCTCCCAACTGAGCTACGGCCCCGTTCCAGGTTTCGCGCCCGCCGCACCGGTGCTGTGCCGGAGGGAGGCGAGCGCGCGCATTACCGGTAAGCGCCCCCGCTTGCAACGGGGTTTTGCGCCCGCTCGCCGGCCGCTGCGGCGCGCGTCACTGTCCCGGCTTGGGCTCGGGCTGGGTCGCAAACGGCTCTACCACCGGCTGCGAAATCACCCCTTCGGTAACCGGGATCACCGGCACCGCGACCCCGGTTTCCGGATCGATGACGCTCTGCACGCCCGCGCCCTGCCCCACAAGGCTGGTCACGCCCGGCACCGGTGCGCCGCTCTGGCGAGCTTCGTTCACCACCACCCAACCGGGCTGTGAAGGGCCGAACATCGCACCCCACTTGGCATCCCAATCGGCCGACGCGCGCTCGTATGCTTCGTATTCGACGAAAAACTGATCGAACGGCGTCAGCAATCCTTCGAAATTGGCCCGCGCAAAGGTCAGCGGATCGGTCGGCGGCGCGACCAGCGCACGGTTTGCCATATCGAGCGCAGCGCGGCAGAATCCGGCGCGGGCGGCGGGCAGCGCGAAAAAGTTATAGACCTGCGTGGTATAGCCATCGCGCGCGACAATCGCATCGCGCTTGACCCGGAAGCGGCTGGTGTAGCTTTTCTCGATCCGGTCATTGACCGCTGTCAGTTTGCGGGTGTTTCCGGTCAGGAACGCACGGTAGCCGTCAAGGATTGGCTGATATTCCGGAGATAAGCAGTTCAACGCCGCAACATTCCAGGCCGACCGCAGGTTCCAGACCAGCTGATCATCCGTCAGGTTGGCATTGACCGTCTGGCGCCGTCCATCCTGACCATAGGCAGGAATATCCATTACATAATGCGCGCCGCCGGGTGGCAGCGGGCGATACGGCACGGATACCACCACTTGCACCGGGGGCGGCGGTGGCGGTGGCGGCGGTGGGGGCGGTGGCGGCGTGGCGCAGGCCGCCAGAAGGGCAGAGCCTGCCGCGACCAGCGTGATCGTCAGACCGCGCGGTGACGGTGACGAAAAGGGCATATTCGGAGCCGCGCTCATGTATCAGTCAACCTCTCTTGCTATCGGCACGATCGCCGCCGCAGGGTGCAGATTGCCAACCCCCGGCTTGCTCCGGCATTAAGCATGTTCGATAGCTGGTTAAGATAACAAAGAAAATGCCCGGAACCTAAGGATAGGTCCCGGGCATTCGACATTTCAACACCTGTATCAGGCAATTCGCCCGATCAAGGCTTACTCGCGGCTGCCGAGGAAGCTGAGCAGGAACTGGAACATGTTGATGAAGTCCAGATAGAGGCTCAGCGCGCCCAGAACCACGGCCTTGCCGGCAAATTCGGTGCCGCGCAGATACTGGTACTCGTTCTTCAGACGCTGCGTGTCATAGGCGGTCAGCCCGGCGAAAATCAGCACGCCGATGAAGCTGATCGCATAGTGGAACGCGGGCGATTGCAGGAACATGTTCACCACCATCGCCACGATCAGGCCGATAACGCCCATGATCAGGAAGCTGCCCATGCCAGACAGGCTCTTCTTGGTGGTGTAGCCCCACAGCGACAGGCCGGCAAACGCCGCCGACGTGGCGAAGAAGGTCGTTGCGATCGAGCCGCCGGTATAGACCAGGAACACCGACGACATCGACAGGCCCATCAACGCGGCAAAGCCCCAGAACATCAGCTGCAAGGTAGGCGTGCTGAAGCGGTTGGCGCCAAAGCTCATCGCGAACACAATGGCGAGCGGCGACAGCGCGACGATCCAGCGCAGGATGCCGCCGGTGAAAATCGTTTCAGCCACACCACTGGTGAATGCCAGCAGCGCTACCACCCCAGTCAGCAAAATGCCCGAAGCCATGTAATTATAGATCGAGAGCATGTGCGAACGCAGGCCCTCGTCAAAGCTTGCGCGGCCAGCGACGTCGCCTCCGGCGCGGGGCACAGAGCCCAAACGCTGCGCATCGCGCGAGGTGTCATTCCAATCAGCCATTGCGAAACCCTCAGTTTCCAAACGGAGCGCGAAACGCCGCGCTCTCCATGTGAAGGAATATCGGAGTTTTCACTGCGCATTTCAAGAGAAACCGGATTGCAAAGCGTGCAATTCATTCAGTTTAGCTGACGTTAATGTTAACTGCCCTTGGCAAGCATCGCACCCTTGTCGGCTGTGGCGCGCAAAGTGGCGGTCAGCAGCCGTCGCAGGGCATCGCCTTCATCGAGCACATTCAGCCCTTCGCGGGTCATCCCGCCGGGGCTCGCCACCCGGTCAGCCAGCGTGCCGGGACTGACATCAGCGGCTGCGGCCAGCGCCGAGGCGCCTTCGACCATAGCGAGCGCAAGACGCCCCGCAGTGCCCTCGTCCAGCCCCAAATCCACCGCCGCACCCGCCAGCGCATCGATAAAACGATAGACGAACCCTGGCCCCGATCCGGCCAGCGCTGTAACCAGATTGAACTGCGCCTCGTCCGCCAGCCACACCGCGCTGCCGAGCGCATCAAACAGCGCGAACAGGTCATTCTGCCCGTCATCATCCAGCCCGCGCGCGGCGAGGATCACTGGTGATTTGTTGATCCGTGCGGCAAGGTTGGGCATCACGCGAACCTGTGCGCGCGCTTGCGGAAACGCTGCGGCGAGTTGATCGAGCGTGATCCCGGCAAGCAGCGAGCAAACCGCCACCCCGCTGCCGGTCAGCCCCTGCATCCCCGGCGCCAGTGCGCCCAGCTGTTGCGGTTTGATCCCCAACAGCACCGCATCATGGCCGCCCGCAGCCGCCGCTTCATCCGCCGAACGATAAAGCACCACCCCCGGCGGCGTTTCGGGCAGGGCCGGGTCGAGCACCGCCAGCCGGCCTGAATCAACCCCGGCCGCCAGCCATCCAGCCAGCATCGCCCCGCCCATATTGCCACAACCGATGATGAGAAGTTGATTGATCATGATGATATCCTGTTAGCCCAACCCCGGCACAGCCGGATGGTCGCCGGGCGGTCCTTCACGACAGCTGTGCGAAGGCGCAAAAACGCAGAGCTTCGACTGGGTCGGCCCGCATGGAAATGGTGAAGCCCTAGCCTCTCAGGCCTCGCCCGCCGCGTCAACCATCGCTGCATCCAGCGCCGCGCGCGGGGTCTTGTCGCCCCACAGCACGAATTGGAACGCGGGGTAGAACCGGTCGCATTCGTCGATCGCGATTTCGACCAGAGATTGCGCCATGTCCAGGCTCAGCCGCCCGTCATCGCCCAACAGCGCGCCGTGGCGATAGAGCAGCACATCGCCGTTCGACCAGATATCGAAATGCCCCAGCCACATTTGTTCGTTGACCAGACACAGCAATTCATAGGCCGCTGCGCGCTTGTCATCGGTGACACGGATATCGGGCAGGCACAGGAATTGCAGCACGCTGTCTTCGGCGCGCCAGATCGCGCGCAGCTGATAATTGGCCCAGCTGCCCTGCACTTCGCCGGTCATTTCGTCGTCCGACACCATTTCGTGCGGCCACCCACGCGCCGCGAACAGGCTGGCGAGCATGTCGACGGGGGCGGCATCGTCCTCGGCGGAATATTCCATGTTGCTCACTCTCATCGACGGTCTTTCGCTTCAGCGCGACCGGGCCGCACTATCCGAGCCACGTTTGAACGGTGAGCCTAGGGCTTGGCAATGCAAGCCAACTTAGCGGCTGGGGAGAACCGGATAGAGCTGTGCAAAGCCTGTGCATAGAAACCAGTGGAGAGCCGAAAAATACTATTTAAGTGGCTGAATTTCTTCGCCTTCTGGGCTAATGTACAGGAAGCTGTCCAGCCCCTTGGCCTTCAGCTCGCGCAGCAGGGCCTGCGCCTTGTCGCGATTGTCCACCGGCCCTGCCAGCAAGCGGTTCGATTGGCCCCACGGGGCGGTGTGCGGCTTAAGCTTGGCCAAGGGCGCGCCACCTTCCTTTGCAATCCGCCGCCAGTCGAACCCCAGCGCCTTGATGTTCCGACCGGTCGCCACCTGCACCCACACTCGACTGGGATAGACAGGCTTGGCCGGTTCCTTGGGCTTGGGTTTTTCCGGCGGCGCTTTGACCACCGGCGGCGGCGGGGCTTCACGCGGGATAGTGATGCGCGACAGGTCTACCACATCACCACTAACCTGCGCGTCCGGCAGCGCCGCGCTGCTGAGATCAGCAAAGGCATCGGCCACACGCACCGGCGCTGACGGCGGAGCCGGAGATGGCTGGGGTGCTGACGGGGTAGGCGCCGGGATGGGTGTCGTAACGGGAACAGGCGCAGCGATAACGGGCGTCGGCACTGAAACGGAAGGTGCCGCCGCAATGCGCGCCGGGGATGGCGCCAGGGTCGGGGCGAATGTTGGCCCTGGCGCTGCCACTGGCGCCAGTACTGGAACCGGTACTGGAACCGACACTTGGGCTGGCACTGGAGTGGGCAATGGTGCGGCAACCGGGGCCGGGGCCGCTACTGCAACGGATGCTGCGACAGGCGGCGCACCCAGCGGTGGGCCTTTCGGGGTCAGCCGGTTATCCGCGCGTTCCTCTGCAGCAAAGCGCGCAAGACGCGGATCTTCGCGGCCAATATCGGCCGCGCGCGGGAAAATACCGAGATTGGCTGCGGCGGCCTGCTGCGGCTTGGTCAGCCGCGGCATATAGGCAAGGTAGGGGACCAGCCGGGTCGACATGTCACGCGGCATCACCTGCTCGACAATAACGCCCGCACGTTCGCTATCGCCGAGGATCGCCAGCCCGAACGCGCGGGCGCGCTGCGCGGCAGTATCGCGCCGGTCCAGCAGCGGGCGCAGCGTCTCTTCAAACCTGACCCGGTTACCGGCAATCGCATGACTGATCGCAAGGCGGCGGCGGGCTTCGTCGTTGGCCGGATCCAGCGTAAGTGCACGGGTGTAGGCCGCCTGCGCCGCTACGCCTTCGCCGACCAGATCTAGTGTCAGCGCGCGGTCGGCAAGCACATCGCCTTCGGGCACCCCGGCAGCGAGCGCCCGGTCATATTGCACAAGCGCTTCGCCAGCGCGGCCAGCACGAAGGTAGACCCCGGCCAGGCCCTGCGCAACGCCCGGATGGCCCGGATCAATTTCTGCCGCGCGCCCGAAAAACCCGATGGCCGCTTCCAGATCATCGACGCCCATTGATGCCATCCCCGCTTCAAGCAGGGTGTCGCGATCGCGCGGGGCCTTGGCCAGCGCCAACAGCGCGCGGTTCAACCGCTGCACCTCGGGTGACGGCAGAGCCTGCACCACAGGCTGCGCAATCACGTCCTGCGCAACGGCACGGCTGGCCGCGCCGCCGGTCAAAACTAGCGCCGCGGCCGTGAAGCCAAGCGTCAGGACGCGCACAGGGAAACCGGATTTCATCGGCAAGGCCTTAACCTGCACCCATCACTTACCGCCAGAGCTGTGCCGCAGGCGGCGCGGTGAATGGCACCGCGGACGCGCCGGATGGAACACCGGCCACGCCCGAAGCCCAGTTACTGATTGTTCTGTCGCCCAAGAAAACGCGGAATGCTGAGCGCGGGGCCATCATCGCCGCCGTCGTCATCATCCTCATCTCGCGCTGTGCTGCGCGACAGGTTGGCCATGCGTTCGAACAGCGTGCTACCAGCATTCGGGCCGCCATCGCCTCCGTCGCTGCCTTCACCGCCAAGCAGTCCGCGCCGGCGATTGCCGCCCATCCGGGCTTCGACGGGGCGATTTTCCGCCGCCAGACGGTCCGCCCCGGCCAGCAGATCATCCTGCAACGGATCTCCATCGGCCTCAGGCTCATCTGGAGCGTCTGTGTAGGCCGTGTATTCCGGCCCCAGATCGAGCGCGTCGCCGCCCTCATCCGCACCTTCAAACGCGCCCTTATCCTCGCTGTCTGCCGCCGCCCCTGCTGCCGGAGCGGTGTAGCCCAAGCCGTCATCGTCGGCGCTGCGCAGCCCGGCGAGCGGGTCGACGATGCCATCAACATCATCGTCATATTCGTTACCGTAATTGTCTCCCGCCTGCATCCCGCTGAGATCGAACGGCTTGGCGGCTGGCGGCCCTTCCTCAACCTCGTCCGCCAGATCGAGCGTTTCGTCGGCATAGCTAACCGAGGCGCTTGGTTCGGGTGCATCCGCTTCGGGCCCGTCAGCCTCGGACGGTGTCATGTCTGGGGCGGTGAGTTCGAACGCCGGAATAATTGGCGCGGCGAACGCGGCAGGCGCCGTCGTAGCAGTCTCTTCATCCTCGGGCGGAAGCTCTGTCATTCCGCTGCCTTCGGACAAATCGAGCACCGGGCGTTTGGGCGCGCGCGATTGCCCAAGCGAGACCGATTGCGACCGGTCGACCGCGCCAGAAGCGCTCTGCTCGATCCCGGTAGCGACCACCGACACCCGGATCTTGCCTTTGAGATCAGGGTTAAAGGCGCTGCCCCAGATGATGTTGGCGTCTTCATCCACCAGTTCGCGGATGTGGTTGGCGGCTTCGTCGACTTCGAGCAGTCGCATGTCCTCGCCGCCGATGATCGAGATGATCACCCCCTTGGCGCCGGCCATGCTGACCCCGTCAAGCAGCGGGTTGGCAATCGCCTGTTCTGCTGCTTCGAGCGCGCGATTTTCACCCTCACCCTCGCCTGTGCCCATCATCGCCTTGCCCATTTCACTCATCACGGAGCGCACATCGGCAAAATCGAGGTTGATCAGGCCCGGCATCACCATCAGATCGGTTATCGAGCGGACACCCTGCTGCAACACTTCATCGGCGAGCTGGAACGCTTCCTTGAAGGTGGTTTCCGCCTTGGCGACCAGAAACAGGTTCTGGTTGGGGATCACGATCAGGGTATCGACCTGCGACTGCAGTTCGGCAATCCCGGCTTCGGCGGCGCGCATCCGGCGGGTGCCCTCGAACAGGAACGGCTTGGTCACCACGCCCACCGTCAACACGCCCATGCGGCGCGCAGCTTCGGCAATCACGGGTGCAGCACCGGTGCCGGTGCCGCCGCCCATGCCGGCTGCAATAAAGCACATGTTCACGCCTTCGAGGGCGCGCTCCACCTCAGCCACGGTTTCTTCCGCCGCAGCCTTGCCCACTTCGGGCCGGGCGCCTGCACCAAGCCCGCCGGTGATATCCGGGCCCAACTGGATGCGACGTTCGGCAGGCGAGCTGCTGAGCGCCTGCGCGTCGGTGTTGGCGACGATGAATTCAACGCCTTCGATTTCGGCTGCGATCATGTTGGCGATGGCGTTACCGCCTGCGCCGCCAATCCCGATCACAGTAATGCGCGGACGCAGATCGTCGGTCGCTGCGGGTCCGATATTGATGCTCATCAGCTTGTCCTCCAGGCGCAGGTGGCCAGAATTTTGCCAGAATTTCGATACAACGACCCGCTTTATTGCCTCTTTGACATAATCGGGTTGCACATTTTATAGCGGCAAAGCCCTTATCCACAGTGCTCGGTTAACATAGTTCCATCAGGATTTCCTTAGGCGGCCTTGCTTTAACCGCTTCAGAAATATTCTTTGACCGCGCGCACCAGCCGCATGGCTAGCGCCATGACCCCGCCATCTTGCACAAACCCGTGATAGACCGCCCCGCGCCCGGCGCCCACTGCGCGGATATCGATCGGGTCTTCGGCGGCGTACAGGCACAGCCCCGCCAGCGTCGCAAAACCGGGGGCATGATGGGCTTCGGGCATTCCGGTCAGCTGCGGCGGACGGCCCAGACGCACAGGCATCCCCAGTGCGCCCTGCACAAAATCGGCCATCCCGGCCAATTCCGCCCCGCCACCGGTTAGCACCACCTGACCTGCGCGCGTGCCGGAAAACCCCATTTCCTTCAGCGATTTGCCAATCTCTCCAGTCAGGATTGCTAGATGCTGTGTGACAACGCTGACCAGTTCGGCGCGGACGATGCGGTTCTTGTCATCCGCCCCGCGCGCCAGCGGGGCTGCGGGCACACCTTGATCCTGGCCATCGCTGCCTTCGCCCGGCCCGTTGACAGGGATCAGCTCGCGGTGATCAGCCGGGCTAGCCACCGCCGACCCGGCGACGCATTTCAGCCGCTCCGCCTGCGAACGGCGGATGCCGAAGCTGCTGGCGATGGCATCGGTAATATCCGCCGACCCCATCGGAACAGCGCGCAGCCCCAACAGCATCCCGCCAGCAAACACCGCCACATTGGTAACGTCTGCGCCAATTTCGACCAGCGCGACGCCCAATTCGCGTTCTTCGATGCTGAGGCAGGCGTGCCCGGCTGCGAGCGGGGCGGCAACCACGCCTTCGACTTCAAGGTGTGCATTCTGCACCGCTTCGGTCAGATTGCGCACCGGCGCGCCATCAGCCAGCATCACGTGAACATCCACCCCCAGCCGTTCGGCATGCAGCCCGCGCGGATTGGCAACGCCGTGCGCGCCATCAAGCGTGTAATGCGCTGGCTGCGCGTGCAGTACGGTGCGCCCATCGGGCTGGATCATTTCGCGCGCGTGGATCAGCAGTTGTTCAACATCCTCATCCTCGATCCGTCGGCCGCCGATCTCGATATCGACCGAGGCGACATGGCTGGCCAGCCCTGCCCCGGCGCAGGCGATCCATACGCTGCGGACATTGCTGTTGGCGCTTTTTTCGGCGCGTTCCACCGCATCACGGATCGCGAAGGTGGCCGCCTGCATGTCGGTGACATAACCGCGCTTGATCCCGGCGCTGGCGCGGTGGCCCGAACCCAGCACCTGCAATTCGCCGCTTTCGGTTTCGCCCATGATCATCGCCGAAATGCGAAAGCTGCCGACATTGACGGCGGCAAAGGTGCGGGCGAGACGGCGGGAAGGCGCGGCGCGGCTGGCCATTAATCCATCCCTCCGGCAGCAGCGCCAGCGGCTTCGCGCACACCTTCGGGCAGGCGCATGTACAGCCGCGGCGGCGTGCGCATGTCGAATGCCAGAACCTTGCCGCCCAGCAGCCGGTTCTGCCCATCCAGCCGCGCAAATTTGACCAGCGCGCGCGCCGAGGCGTCCGCACCTTCGGGCAAGGCGAGCAATTGTCCGGTGCGGAAAGTAAGGTTCCAGCGGCGGTTGCCGACCCATTCGGCGGCTTCGACTTGCGGCGCCAGTGCGGGGGCTGCGGCGAGCAATTTTTCAAGCCCCTTGGCCTGCTGTCCGGCCCCCGGTCCGGCAAGCCGCAGCATCCCCTTTGCGTTGGTGGCGCTGACCGGTTCCAGTTCCTTGCCGCTGGCATCGATCAGCATCAGCCGGTCAGGTTTTTCCAGAACGGCATGGGGCTTGCGCTCAACGATATCGATTGCGAGCGTGTGGGGCAGCTGGATCGAAACGCGGGCATCCTTGACCCAGGGGAGATCTTCCGTGATCCGGGTGCGCACTTCTTGCAGGTCAACCAGCGGCATCGGACGGCCGAGTTCATCGGAGATCAAGGCATAAACCTCGCCTTCGTCCATCCGGTTGGCACCCGTCACGCGGAAACCCTTGACCTCAAAACCGGCGTCAGCCGCCATCCGCGCGACCTGCGCGTGCGCCAGCGCGGGCACGCCTGCAAGACTGGCGATGATGAACGCAATCCCCACCGCGCCGCCGATGATCATGGCCAGCCAGATGCGGCTCCACTGTTCTTCGGTAAAGGGCAGCACGCCCATCACCGTATCAATGATCCCGCTCGCCTGCCCGCGTGCGCGGCGGACAGTGACGGCGCGGCTTTGTGCCTTGGCAGCACGGCGCACCCCGGTGGTGCCATTACGCCGGATCTGTTGCGCCATCTTACCCTCCCACCTTCGCGAGTTTCAGCGCGTGCACCCGCAACGCTTCTGCGACGAGCAGTTCGACCAGATCGGCATAGGGAATGCCGCAGCCTGCCGCCTGTTCGGGCACGAGACTGAGCGGCGTCATCCCCGGCTGAGTGTTGGTTTCCAGCACGAACAACCCGGCTTCGCCCACTTCCTCATCCCATCGGAAATCCGTGCGGCTGGTGCCGTGGCAGCCCAGAACCTGATGGGCGCGCACGGCATAGTGCTCGCATAGCGCGGTGATTTCGGACGGGAGTTGCGCAGGGAAGATGTGCTGTGTTTGCCCGGCGGTGTATTTGTGTTCGTAATCGTAAAACCCGTTGTCGATCACCAATTCGGTGACACCCAGCGCGCGCGGGCCATCGGGGCCATCGATCACGGCAGCGGTCAGTTCGCGTCCCTTGATGAAAGGTTCGGCGAGCAGTTCGGCGAATTCCTGCCATGGGCCTTGCGCCTCACGGCTGATCGGATTGCCGACATTGCTGCCTTCGGTGACGATGGCGACGCCGACCGACGACCCCTCGTTCACCGGCTTCAGGATATAGGGGCGCGGCAGCGGGTCGCGTTCGAACAGCTCCTCACGCGTGACGATCCGCCCGCCGGGCATGGGGATGCCGTGAGGGACGAGCGCCTGCTTGGTCAGCTGCTTATCAATTGCGATCACTGACGTGGCGAGGCCCGAGTGGGTGTAGGCCAGCCCCATCAGATCGAGCATCCCCTGCACCGTGCCATCTTCGCCGGGAACGCCGTGGAGCGCGTTAAAGACGACATCGGGCTTGGCTTCGGCAAGCCTGAGGGCGACGTCGCGGCCCATGTCGATCCGGGTGACACGGTGGCCCTTGCTCTCCAGCGCATCGGCCACGCCCGTGCCGCTCGACAGCGAAA
>JANQTR010000221.1 GCA_030731635.1 Erythrobacter sp.
TCGACATCCTTGATGAACTGGAATGCGTCCAGCCGCGCTTCGTAGTTTTCGGGCAAGTCAGCGGCCATCTGCAACGGCGAATATAGCACCACGTAGAGCGCAAGCTGCTTCGCCAGCGTTGTCTGCGGACGATTGGCCGGGTCACCACGCGGCATGTCGTCGCGCACCGGCAGGCGCTCATTCGGGCGCAGATCGAAGATGCCTGGGGTGAAATCCATCGGCCCTGCCAGCATCCGGGTGAAGGCCAGCATCGCCTCGTGCGAAGGCGGGTTGGGCGGCGTGCCCCAAGCGTTGAATTCCATCCCGCGCGCGCCTTCGCGGGTCATCCAATTGGGGTATGTGCGCCGCAGCCCGGTGTCCTTGACTGGCTCGTGCGCGTTGATCGCAATCTGCCGCCTGGCCGCCGCCTGCACCACCCGAAGATGGTGACCGACCATGAACTGGCTGTCATGCCATTCGTACCGGCGAATGCCGTCTGTATCGGTCCTCACCGCATCGCCCGCATCGGCAACATAGCCGGTCTTGACTGCCCGTACGCCGACCGATTGGTACAGATCAAACGCAGCCTCCATCTGGCTTTCGTAATTGGCGATGTTGGCCGATGTTTCGTGATGGCCGATCAGCCTTACACCCTTGGACTGGGCATAGCGGCCCAGCGCGGCAAGGTCGAAATCGGGCATTGGTTCGGTGAAACGGAACAGCTCGCCATTGTTGAACCAATCGCCATCCCAGCCGATATTCCAGCCTTCTACCAGCACGCCGGCAAAGCCATGCTTGGCCGCAAAATCAATGTAGCGCTTGGTCTCTGCCGTGGTTGCGCCATGAATGCCGTCACGGCCCCAGGTGCGGTCGCGGATATGCATCGCCCACCAGATGCCGACATATTTGCCCGGCTCCACCCACGACACATCGCCAAGCTTATTGGGCTCATTGAGGTTGAGGATAATGTCGGAATTGATCAGGCCCACCGCTTCGCGCGCGACCTGAATGGTGCGCCACGGCGAAGTGAACGGGGCACGGGTCTTGACCTTCGGCCCGCCCGACCAACTGCGCAGCCGCGCTTCGAAAAAGCCGGGACGCAGTGCGGCCAATGACATCGACGAATAGTCCACCAGCGCGGCTTCGTGGATGGCAAAATGGATGCCTGCCGGATTGCGGAACGTCGCGGGCGTGTGGGCATCGTCAACCTGACCCGCCAGTCCGGTGCGCGTGATGTATTCATAGCGATTGTACTCGTCGCTCGGCGTGTACCACATGGTGGTCTGCTCACCGACGCCAAACTGTGTCAGCTCTTCGGTGATGGCAATGTCGCCTTGTAGCGCAGGCTGTTCGGCCAGTTCATACCGGAACCCAATCCCGCTATCGAAGGCGCGGAACCGCACGGTCATCTGCCGCGCCGGTCCTTGGGTGGCGGCAAAGGTCACAGCTAGCTCACTGTGCTGGTCGCGAACGAGCCGCCGCTCGCCCCACGGCTGCTCCCAGCTGGTGTCATTGGCGTCACGAGTCGATGAAGTGATGGCAAGGCCGCGTTCAAACCCATGATGCTCGGCAAACAGCATCCCAAGGCGTGATGGCGCAATCACACCTTCGCCGTCGTAGGTCACGGCATAGGTCGCAAGCCCACCATCGTCGCTGACCGTCACTGAGATTTTGCCATCGGGGGATGACAGTTCCAGCGTCTCGGCCCGCAACGGCGTGCCCGCCCACAGCATCAGCGCCGCCGCAGCAGCGATTGTCGTCCAGACCCGCATCATCTCCTGCCTCATTTGCTTTCCTTGAAAATCCGGTAGCCCCACGGAGCGAGATCGAGCGTTTCACTGCCGCCAAAGCTGGCGTCCGCGCCGCTCACAGCGTCGGTGTAGCGACCGTGATGGCGGGCCTTTTCGAACGAAACCTGCTGCGCGCGCGGGGAGAGGTTGAACACTGCGAACACCCGTTCGTCCGCTGTCCCGCGCGTGAAGGCGTAGACATCGGCGGCGGCGTTGGTCGGCACCTCGACCATGCTGGCGCCAAACCGTCCGTTGTGGAGCGCGCGCGCTTCGGTCTTGAGCGCGATCAGCTGGCGTAACAGGGCATCATAGCGGCCTTGCTTCCAGCTGATGGGGTCTTTTTCAAAAAAGGCCAG
Source organism: Erythrobacter sp. (assembly GCA_030731635.1). GTDB lineage: Bacteria > Pseudomonadota > Alphaproteobacteria > Sphingomonadales > Sphingomonadaceae > Erythrobacter. Next base: position 2,126 of record JANQTR010000221.1, read on the forward strand.
TTTGCGATCGAGATCCGCCTCTTGCCCATTGTAGATCAGTGGCAAGCCGCTGCCCACGAACGACAGCGCAATCGCCGCTTCATAGGCCGGGCCGTAGATTTCGCTCGCTACGTCGTCCCACGAATTCTGGTCGTGGTTGTCGGTATAGACCATGCGCAGCGCGGCGTGCGGCCAGCTTTCGGCTTGCTCGGCATAATAGCTGCGGATCG
>JANQTR010000222.1 GCA_030731635.1 Erythrobacter sp.
CACGAGTTCAAGGCGCATTACGGCTCCACGCTGGTCTGCGGGTTCGCCCATATCTGGGGGATGCCTGTGGCGATCCTCGCCAACAACGGCGTGCTGTTCAGCGAAAGCGCGCAGAAGGGCGCGCATTTCATCGAACTCGCCTGCCAGCGCCGCATTCCGCTGCTGTTCCTCCAGAATATCAGCGGCTTCATGGTCGGCGGGAAGTATGAGGCGGAAGGCATCGCCAAGCATGGCGCAAAGCTCGTCACCGCCGTCGCCACCGCGACTGTGCCCAAGGTCACCGTGGTGATCGGCGGCAGCTTTGGCGCGGGCAATTACGGGATGTGCGGGCGGGCGTATTCGCCGCGGTTCATGTTCACCTGGCCCAATGCGCGCATCTCGGTGATGGGCGGGGAGCAGGCGGCGAGCGTGCTGGCCACCGTCCACCGCGACGCTGACAAGTGGGACGAGCGCGAGGCCGAAGCGTTCAAGGCCCCGATCCGCCAGAAATACGAGGACGAAGGCAACCCCTACTACGCCACCGCCCGCCTGTGGGACGACGGCGTGGTCGACCCGGTGCAGACGCGCGATGTCCTCGGCCTCGCCTTGGCCGCCTGCCTCGAAGCGCCGATTGCCGAGCGGCCGGCGTTTGGCGTGTTCCGGATGTGAGGAAGAGCAATGACCGCGTTTGAAGAGTACATTAGCTTGGAAACGACGCATGCAATACTGGCATGGGTAGGGCTTCTGGTCTTAATATTCCGCGCAATCTTGTCGATTTCTAGCTATGACAATCCACCGCCAAAGCTGACTGTTGAACGACATGTCGATTTGGCGTGCACCAAGACTGGCTATGTGGCCGCTTTCATGGCGCGGAATGGTATACTTGTAACACTTTCCGTGTTTGTCGTCACAGGAATATCAAACATTTATCAGGCGGGGTTCACAGGATTATTGACGTCTGTTGCGGTCGCATTGGCATTCTGCTTCTTGATCTATCATGCGGGTCTTGTGTTGCTGGTAACCGGCAGAATTATTGAGCGCTGGAACGTTCGAGAGGATTGAAACCCCCACCCGCCCCCTTGCGTAGCTAACCTAAGTTAGGCCACAAGCATCCGGCCTTTGGGAGGGGCGCACCGCTTGCACACACCACTGAACCCTGCGCACTCGCGCAAGCCAACGCTGCTTTCGCGCATCGTGCGCCGGATCATTCTGGCCATCTGGTATGCGCGGGGGTGGAAGATCGATTCCCCGCTGCCCAAGCATCTGAAAAAATACGTGCTGGCGGGCGCGCCGCATACCACCAACTGGGATTTCGTATTCTTCACCGGGGCGACGCATGAAGAAGGCGTGAAGCCCAATTTCATGGGCAAGCACACGCTGTTCACCGGGATGATGCGCAACTTCATGCTCGACATGGGCGGCATCCCGGTTGATCGCACCGCGAAAGCCAACGCCACCGAGCAGGTCGCCGCCGAATTCGCCGCGCGCGATGAACTCGCGCTGGTGATCGCGTGTGAAGGCACGCGCAAATCGGATGGCAAGTGGAAGTCCGGCTTCTACCACATCGCGCGGGCTGCGAACGTGCCGATCGTGCCCGCCTTTGCCGATAACGCCCGCAAGATCGTCAGCTTTGGCCCGCCGATGCTGCCGACCGGCAATTACGGCGAGGATCTACTGAAAATCGCCGAATGGTTCCGCGCGAAGCTGCCCGATTACGAGCGGTTCAAGGTGCTGGAACAACAGGCGCGCGATATTATTGCAGGGAAGAATGATGTTTGAACTGCTCGCCATCAATGCCGCAATCCTGATTGTGCTGGTGCTGATCCAATGGGCGATCAGTGTCAAAATCGACGACGTCAGCTTCATCGACGCGTTCTGGGGCGCAGGCATGGGTATCCTCGCGGTAGCGAGCTGGCTGCATGTGCCCGGCGGCCCCGGCGCGCTCGCCACGCTGATCATGCTGATGACGGCGGCGTGGGGATTTCGGCTGGGCGGTTATCTGTTCCTGCGCTGGCGCAAGGAAGGCGAGGATAAGCGTTACAAGATGATCCTCAAGAAGGATCGCGAGGCGGGGAACTTCGCCCGCGCCGCGCTCACCCGCGTGTGGTTGATGCAAGCGGTGCTACTGTTTGCCGTCTCCAGCCCGGCGCAGGTCGGCATTCTGGCGAGCGGAGCGCCCGCGCCGATCCCGCCGCTGGCCTGGGCAGGCTTTGCCCTGTGGAGCGTCGGCGTGTTCTTCGAATGGGTGGGCGATTGGCAGCTCACCCGGTTCAAGGCCGATCCGGCCAATCACGGCAAGGTGCTTGATACCGGGTTGTGGCGCTACACCCG
>JANQTR010000223.1 GCA_030731635.1 Erythrobacter sp.
TAAGTGCCGCCCTTCCTTTTGTCATGTCGGCTTAGGCGACGTCGCAGGCGTCCGGCAGGAAACGCGATCTGTGCCCCGGTGCCCGAGCTTCCACCCATTGCCAATTAGCTGAAGGGACAGCCTCGCACATCCGATGTGTCATTTCGCCACAATCTCCCGGGCGCCTGTCATTTTCGCGACCAGACCACGCTTGCAATCACATTGCCGTGTGATATTGCATTGCAATGAACACATCTTCTATCACACGAGTTCGCGAACTCGTCACATCCGGCGTCATGACCAAGGCAGGGCTTGCCCGCGCGGCTGGGCTACACGCCAACACCCTGCGCGATTGCACCGAGGGTGGCTGGAACCCGACCACCGAAACCCTCGCCAAGCTTGAGGCGTTTCTCGACGCCAATAGCGACAAACCGGTGCTCGCGAGCATCGAAGAGATCATCGACGAAGCCAAGAACGGGCGGATGTACATCCTTGTCGATGACGAAGACCGCGAAAACGAGGGCGATCTCATCATCCCCGCGCAAATGGCGACCCCGCAGGCGATCAATTTCATGGCCACCCATGGGCGCGGCCTGATCTGCTTGGCGCTGACCAAGGAGCGGGTCGATCACCTTGGCCTGCAACCGATGAGCCGCAACAACAAGGAATCGATGCAAACCGCCTTCACAATCTCGATCGAGGCGAAGGAAGGCGTGACCACCGGCATTTCCGCGGCGGACCGTGCGCGCACGATCTCAGTCGCGATTGATGCGGCCAAGGGCCCAGAGGATATCGTCACACCCGGGCATGTTTTTCCGTTGGCCGCGCGCGATGGTGGCACCCTGGTGCGTGCCGGGCATACCGAAGCCGCAGTGGATATCTCGCGCCTCGCCGGGCTCAATCCATCGGGAGTGATCTGCGAGATCATGAATGATGACGGCAGCATGGCCCGCCTTGATGATCTGATCGCATTTGCGCGGCGGCATGATCTCAAGATCGGCACCATCCGCGATCTGATCGCCTATCGAATGCGCAATGATCACCTGGTCGAACGGATGAGCGAGCGCAGCTTTACCTCGGATTATGGCGGCCAGTGGCGGATGATAACCTACCGCGACCGGGTCGCCGGCAATGAGGCCTATGTGCTGCAAAAAGGTCACGTGGTGCCCGGAGAGCCCACCCTCGCCCGGGTTCACCCGATTTCGGTGTTTGACGATGTGCTGGGCCAGCCCGGCCCGCGCAAGCGCACCTTGCAGCGCGCGATGCAGACAATTGGCGAACATGGTTCAGGCGTGATCGTGATCCTCACCGGGCGCGTCGGGACTGGCGAGTGGAGCCGGGACGAGGAATTGCGAAATATCGGTATCGGCTCGCAGATCCTGGCCGACCTAGGCATCAGCGACATGGTACTGCTGTCGAACAGTCGGCCCGATCTGGTCGCGCTAGAAGGCTATGGCCTCACCATTACCAAATTCCACCCGATTGCGGAGTAAGACCAATGGCCCGTTTCCTGATTGTCGAGGCGCGGTTCTACGCGCATCTGAATGATATGCTGATCGCCGGGGCCAAGGCCGCGTTGAAGCAGGCCGGGCACGAGGTCGAGGTACTGACTGTTCCCGGGGCGCTTGAAATCCCCGGTGCGATTGCACTGGCATCGGAAAGCGGAGAGTTTGACGGCTTTGTGGCGATTGGCGTGGTGATCCGGGGCGAAACCTATCACTTTGAAATCGTCGCCGGCGAGAGTGCGCGTGCGATCATGGCGCTGACGATGGACGGCATCGCTATTGGCAATGGCATCCTGACCGTCGAGAACGAGGCACAGGCGCTTGTGCGCGCTGATCCAGCGCAAAAAGACAAGGGCGGCGAAGCAGCCAAGGCGGCGCTTGCACTTCATGCATTGCAAGATCGCTTCGGGCATTGATAGCGTGCGGCAAGGCTGTGCCGTTTTGGAACCTCGCCTTTACTACGTAGTTTCCCTCTGTAGATTTCCATAAGGCTTTAACGCGATATCCGACCAGCTTCTGCTGTCACCCGTTGGTCGCACGGGTTAGCGGATCAGTAATGGATATCTAGGATCTGAACTTTGGAAAAACTGACTTCGGCGGAGCCGCGCGACACCGGCCCGCACGTAATTTTGGCAGCGCTTGAACTTCAGCTCGCGGCCCTCGACAAGATTGGTGCGCATATTGCTGCGGCCCACGTCGACGCGGCAATTCAGCAGCTGCGCCTCGATCAGTCGCGCAGGTAATGGGGAAGCTGTGATCGCTTTCCCCCGCAAAAAGAGGCGCCTGCGTATTTACCCGTAAAGCCAGACCAAGAACAACTGCGTAGGTTGATGGTTAGCAAATAATTTGAACCGGACAGGGCCGGTTTCCCCAGAGGCGAGCGGATGGGCGATATTGAACGCAACGACGACTTTCGCTCAGGCGACAAAGGTACTTTGGTCTCCACTAGTTTCTTTCATCCGCTCGCTGATGAGTTAATGGCGATTGCCAGTCGACTGCGTGATGCGGCAACACTGCCATCGCCGGAAGATACTGTGCCAGCTTCGCTCGCCGCCAAGCCGGAACGAGTCGCGCGCAATCATGTCACGCTTGCCCGCAAAGCTTATTCGCTGCGGCGTCAACGTGCCGCAATCTTTGGCAATCCGGATTTGTTTGGCGAACCAGCGTGGGATATCCTGCTAGACCTCTACATCGCGAATGCTGAAGGCAAAACCGTGTCGGTCTCCAGCGCTTGCATCGGTTCAGCCGCACCAGCCACGACTGGACTGCGGTGGTTGGGCGTGCTCACCGATGAAGGGCTCTTGGTGCGCGAAAACGACTCTGAAGATCACCGCCGCGTCATGGTTCGGCTGACGAGCAAAGGGCTAAAGGCGATGGAACAGTTTTTTGATGCGGTTGAGGCAGGTGACTAACCCTGCCCCCGGGTTCCGCAACTCAGCAGCGTCCACCGAAACAGGACCGCCCTGCATAAGCGGCACTGTCGCCGAGTTCTTCTTCGATACGGATCAGCTGGTTGTATTTGGCAAGCCGGTCTGACCGGGCAAGCGATCCGGTCTTGATCTGGCCGCAGTTGGTAGCCACCGCCAGATCGGCGATGGTCGCGTCCTCAGTCTCACCCGAACGGTGGCTCATCACGCAGGTGTAGCGCGCGCGGTGCGCCATATCGACCGCGGCCAGCGTTTCGGTCAGCGTGCCGATCTGGTTGACCTTCACCAGCAGAGAATTGGCCAGCCCACGCGCGATACCATCCGACAAACGCGCAGGATTGGTGACGAACAGATCATCGCCGACCAACTGCACATTGTCGCCGATCTTCGCCGTCAGCGCTGCCCAACCGTCGAAATCATCTTCGCTCATCCCATCTTCCACCGAACGGATCGGGTAATCGGCGCAGAGTTTGGCGAGGTAATCGGCCATCTCGTCACCGCTCAGGCTAAGGCCCTCGCCCGAGATTTCATAGCGTCCGTTCTTGAAGAACTCGGTCGCCGCGCAGTCCAATGCCAAGACAATGTCCTCGCCTGGGGTAAAGCCAGCCTTGGCGATGCTCTCCATGATGAAATCGAGCGCCGCGCGGGTGCTGGCAAGGTCAGGCGCAAAGCCGCCTTCATCGCCGACACTCGTGGCAAGACCTTTCTGCGCGAGGCCCTTCTTGAGCGTGTGAAATACCTCTGAGCCCCAGCGCACAGCCTCTGCAATGCTGTCTGCACCGACCGGCATGATCATGAATTCCTGGATGTCGATCGGGTTGTCAGCATGTTCGCCGCCGTTGATGATGTTCATCATCGGCACGGGTAGCATGTGCGCAGAAACCCCGCCGAGGTAGGAATAGAGCGGAAGGCCGCGCGCATTGGCCGCCGCCTTGGCCACCGCCAGACTGGTGCCAAGGATCGCATTGGCGCCGAGCCGCGCCTTGTTGGGTGTGCCATCAAGCGCAATCATCGACAGGTCGATGTCACGCTGATCTTCGGCATCGAAATTGTCGATCAGCATTTCACGGATCTCGGTGTTAACCGCCTCGACCGCTTTCAGCACGCCTTTGCCAAGGTAGCGCGCAGCATCGCCATCGCGCAGCTCGACCGCCTCATGCGCGCCGGTTGATGCGCCCGAAGGCACAGCTGCACGGCCAAAACTGCCATCGTCGAGCAAGACGTCGACCTCGACAGTGGGGTTTCCGCGGCTGTCGAGTATCTCGCGGCCGTGCAGGTCAATGATGGCGGTCATGTTTGGCTCCGGCAGGAATGTGTTGTAAGGTTGTAAGACACTTTGCACAGCGTGATTCTAAGGCACGCCGGGCGCGCCAAACCCCTATGCGCCGGAACGCTGCGGTGCAAGCGGGCGGCACTCCGGTGGCCCTAAACAACAAAAGATTGGACGATCCCATGGCAGATACCACTCCCGAAAAGTCGCCCGCTCCCAAGGCGCGCAAAGCCGCTTCAACTCCGGCCAAGGGTGGCACGGCCAAGGCCAAGACCCCGACCAAGGCTGCCCCGCTGAAGACCGCTGCCACCGCCAAAAGCGCCGACGCTTCGGCGCCTCCGATTGCCGAAGCCAAAGGCCGCTTCAACGCCGCCTTGGAAGAAGCCAAAGCGGGTGCCGCAGCCCTGCGTGCCGAAGCTGAGACCCGGCTCAGCAGCGCAGGCCAGCAAGCCAAAGGCAAAGGCACCGATCTGGTCAGCGAAGCCAAGGTCTATGGCGAACAGGCCTTGGGCAAAGCTGGCGAACTGGCGGTTGAAGGCAAAAACGTCGCCAGTGACGCGATCGCCTCGCTTGGCAAGGTCGTAGGTGACAGTGCCAACCAGATTGATGAAAAACTGGGCGAACAATATGGCGACTACGCCCGCAAAGCGTCGCGCACGCTGGTCGAAACGTCTGCCAAACTGGAAGCTAAAAGCGTTGAGGAATTGGGCGAAGATGCCCGCGCCGCTGTCCGCAAAAGCCCCGGCGTTGCGGTGGGGATTGCTGCGGTGGTTGGCTTTTTCATCGCCCGGATGCTGGGCGGCAAGCGTAGCTGATCGCACAGCGGCGCTGGCAGACCCGGAAGCGGGCGCAGGAACAGACGATGCACGATAGCAACCCCGGCCCGGCGCAATTGCCGGACGATAGCGCCACCGCTCTGTCGCCCGAACCGGAGGCGGGCGGCGCTGCGGACGACGATGGCAACAGCTTTACGGCGTTGAGCGACGATATCACCGCGCTGATTGATGATGCGCGCACCTATGCCGAGGCTGAAATTGCCTTTCAAAAGACACGCGCCGGGATTGCTGGCAAGGCGGCGGGGCGTGCGTTGGTACTGTTGGTGCTGGCGGTGGTCCTGTTTCACATTGCTGTCATCGCATTGGCGGTGGGCGCAGTCATCGCGCTAGCCCCATTGGTGACCATCTGGGGCGCGATTGCAATTGTCGTGGGCGTGCTGCTCATCGGGGTTGCAGTGCTGGTTGCCGCTGCGGTGGGTAATGGCAAGATGCTAGCGGCTTTGTTCGGATCGGGGGACAAGCCATGACCCGCGTCCTGCCCGATCGCTTCGTCGAAGACCGCGCTTTGCGCGACGCGGCACGCGCAGTGCTTGCCGACGACGTCGAACGGCTGCGCGCCAGCCTTGGCGAAGAGGGGATCGCAAGCCGGGTCTCCTCAAGCGTTGGCACCACGATCAGCGGCCGCATCCGGTCCGGCGCGCGCGATGTGCGGGCACAGGCGCGCGCGCAGGCGGGTGATCGCGCTGGCGTTCTGGCAGTTCTGATTGGCGCCATCATCCTGTGGTTTGCGCGCGGCCCGATAATGGATTGGCTGGGCGGGCTTGACGATTTCGAAGACCCCTACCCGGAAGACGACAGCCCCGAAGACGGCAGCCCCGAAGACGGCAGCCCCGAAGACAACAGCCCCGAAGACGACAACGAAGCCGCCGCGGCAAACCCTGCTTTTCAAGGAGACCACGCATGACCGAACAGCCGCGTTTTCAAACCGATGGCAAGCGCGATTCTCTACGCGCCCGGATCGAAGCGGCGGAGCGTCGCAATGCCGATCGCAGTCTGGCCGATGATGCCCGCAAGGCTGCGGCGGCTGCGGCCGATTACACCCGCGCCAATCCGCTGACCGTGATCGGCGGCGCCTTGGCAGCCGGGCTGGTGATCGGCTTGCTGACCCGCCCGGGCCGCCGTGTGGCGCTGCGCGTGGCAAGCAGTGCTGGCGAAGCTGTAAGCGGAGCGGCGTCAAGCGCGACGTCAGGCGTCAAGGGAATCGCGGCTCGCGGTGGTTCGCGGATCGGCACGATGCTGGGCGAAGCCGCTGTGGCCTATGCCATGACCCTGATCGACGATACGCTTGAGGCGGCGCGCAGCGGGCAGGAACGCGCCGAGGAATTGGGTGATAGCGCCGGAACGCAGGCCCGCAATCTTGCGCGCAAATCGCGCGACACGGCCGGGCGCGTTGTGAACAAAATCAGGTCCAAGACCAACGGGTAAACCCTACCCTGCGGCGTGCAGGCTTGCCCTTGGCGTATGAGGCGCTAAGGCGGCGGCATCCTTCCTCCCCAAGGGTTCCAATCATGTCAGAAACCACTCCCAACCAACGCCTTCATCTTGTGATGGGCGGCCGCGTCAAGGATCCGCGCGGGATCGAATTTCAGGACCCGGAAAGCATCCACGTCGTCGGCGTGTTCAGTTCGTATGACGCAGCGGTCGACGCTTGGCGTGCGCAGGCACAGCGCACGGTTGACGATGCCGAGATGAAATATGTGGTGGTGCATATCCACCGCCTGCTGACCCCGGAAGAGTAAGCACAGGGGGGCAAAATGGCCGCGCCGCATATCCGCCCGTTTGTGCCCGAAGATGCGCCTGTTCTGGCTGCGCTTACGTTGGCGGCTATCGTCATGATCGGGGTGCGTGGCTATTCGATGCAACAGGTGATGTGCTGGGCCGCGCACCATCCCGGCGCGCCGCGATTTTTGGACAGCGCGGCGAAGGGCGATCTGATCCTGGTTGCCATGGCAGACGATGGGGCAACCGCGGCCTATGCCCTGCTGGAGCGCGATGGGCATTTCGACATGCTGTATTGCCACCCTGATTACGCTGGCAATGGCTTTGCCACCGCCTTGCTGGCTGCGACTGAGAGCGCGGCGCGGCGAGATGGGATCGAACGTTTATTCGCCAATGCGAGCGAACTGTCCCGCCCGGTGTTCGAACGTGCAGGCTACGCCCTGCTCCATCGCCGCGATTTCACCTATACGATGGGCGACGACGCAATTCCGATGCACAATTACGCGATGGAAAAGCACCTCGATTGAAACCGCCCCATCCGACAATGTTTCACGTGGAACATTAACGGAACGCACCCCACATCGAGGCAAGAGAGGGTCTAGAGGGGGTCTAAGAGGTGTCTGGATGAGGTCTGGCACGGCCTAGCGAAGGGCTGCGAATGCTCCTGCAGCTGCCACCGCCAGCATCGCAAACACCACGCGCGTACGGCGGTTGGAGCGGCGTTCGCTCCAGACCGCCTCGTCAAGATACCATCCGCCCTTGCCATTGGTCTTGACCACATCGACGCCCTTCAACCGCTCAAATGCGCGTTGGCGGCTCAATGTGATCGGCACAAAGGGGATCGCATCAGCCATGCTGACCGCGCCCGCTTCAAGGAAATGTGCGGCCACTTTCCGCTCTGCAACGGGTCTGACGGGCGGAATGGCCACAGCCATCAGCCTCAGATGAATTCGATCTTTTCGACGTGGTAGAACCGCTCACCCGAAGGCACGGTCACTTCGATATCATCGCCCACCTGCTTGCCGATCAACGCACGCGCGAGCGGGGAACTGTAGGAAATGCGCCCCTTGTTCGCGTCCGCTTCGGTCTGGCCGACGATCTGATATTTGATCGGCTTGTCACTGTCATCAATCAAGGTCACGGTCGCGCCAAAGATGATCTTGTCACCCGACAACGTGGCTGGATCGATGATCTGCGCGCGGCTGACCATGCCTTCGATGTCGCCGATCATCGCTTCAACCTGGCCCTGGCGTTCCTTGGCCGCGTGATACTCGGCATTTTCCGAAAGATCGCCGTGGGCCCGCGCTTCTTCGATGGCCTCAACGATTTTCGGGCGTTCTTCGCGCAGCATCTTGAGGTCGGCAGTCAGCCGTTCATACCCCTCGGCCAGCATCGGAACCTTTTCCCTCGTCGCCATCACTTTTGTTCTTTCTGTTCGTTTCTCAGACACTTTCCGCTGACTTCAGGGAAAACGTACCCGGCCGTTCGATCCCTACGGCTACCAGCGCTTTCAATGTCAGGGGAAGCATCAATCAACCGCTATAATAGTCCTGCAACGAGCGGACTTCAAGCTGATCGGGCCGAATCGCTGAAATCGCCGCCGCCGCAGCGACCGATCCGGCCGCCGTGGTGTAATAAGGCACCTTGTTTGCCAACGCCGCCATGCGGATCGATTTGCTGTCGAGCAGCGATTGCCAACCTTCGGTGGTGTTAAAGATCAGTGCGATATCGCCATCGATGATCCGGTCAACAATATGGGGCTGGCCTTCGGCCACCTTGTTGATCCGCTCCACCTTAAGCCCTTGTTCGGCAAGATAGCTTTGCGTGCCGCCAGTGGCGATGATGGTGAAACCGTGATCGATCAACTGGCGCACCGCAGGCAGGATCACCGCCTTGTCGGAGCCCTTGACCGAAACGAACACCGTGCCCGATTGCGGCGGCACCATCCCTGCGCCGAGCTGCGATTTCAGGAATGCGGCTTCGAACGTCACGTCGATCCCCATCACCTCGCCGGTCGATTTCATTTCCGGGCTCAGCACCGGATCCGCGCCGGGGAAGCGGGCAAAGGGGAATACCGCCTCTTTTACCGCCATGTAGGGCAGATCACGCTTGAACGGCGGGAAGGTGGAAAGCTTTTCCCCCGCCATCACCCGTGCGGCAATCTTGGCAACCTGCTGGCCGATCGCCTTGGCGACAAATGGCACCGTGCGGCTGGCGCGCGGGTTAACCTCGATCAGGTAAACCTCGTCATCTTTCACCGCGAACTGGATGTTCATCAGACCCACCACGCTGAGCGCATGGGCGAGCAGTTCGGCCTGCCGCTCCATCTCGGCGATGATTTCGGGGGCCAGCGAGTATGGCGGCAAGGTGCAGGCGCTGTCGCCCGAATGGACGCCGGCTTCTTCGATATGCTGCATCACGCCTGCACTGCGCACTTCCTCGCCATCGCACAGGGCATCGACATCGCATTCGATCGCATCGCGCAGATATTGGTCGATCAGTACAGGAGAGTCCCCCGACACATTCACGGCGGTGGCGATGTAATTGTCGAGCTGCGCTTCGCTGTCGACAATCTCCATCGCGCGGCCGCCCAGAACATAGGATGGGCGCAGCAGCACCGGATAGCCGATGCGTGCGGCCACAGCGGCGGCTTCATCGCGGCTGCGGGCGATGCCGTTATCGGGCTGCTTGAGCTTCAGCTTGCTGACCAGCTTGGCGAACCGTTCGCGGTCTTCGGCCAAGTCAATCGCATCGGGCGATGTGCCTAGGATCGGGATGCCCGCATCCTCCAGCGCCTGCGCCAATTTCAGCGGCGTCTGCCCACCAAATTGCACGATCACGCCCACCAGCTCGCCATTCTGCTGTTCGACCCGCAGGATTTCCAGCACGTCTTCGGCTGTCAGCGGCTCAAAATACAGCCGGTCTGACGTGTCGTAATCGGTCGAGACGGTTTCGGGGTTGCAGTTGATCATGATCGTTTCATACCCCTGCTCCGCCAGCGCGAAACAGGCGTGGACGCAGCAGTAATCAAACTCGATCCCCTGCCCGATCCGGTTGGGCCCGCCGCCTAGGATGACGATCTTGCGGCGGTCGCTGGGCGCGGCTTCGCATTCAGGCGTGCCAAAGCTGGGGGATTCGTAGGTTGAATACATGTAAGGCGTAATCGCCTCGAATTCGGCGGCGCAGCTATCGATCCGTTTGAACACGGGGAACACGCCGAGTTTGTGGCGGAGCGCGCGCACTTCGTCCTCGCTCGTCGCTCCGGCCATGGCGACCAGCGCATCGTGGAGCAGGCCCGAACGTTTGGCCTGCGTTTCGCCCATGCCGCCCGCCACGCCGACGGACCGCACCGCAAGGGTCGCAAGCCGCCGGTCGGAAAAGCCCATGGCTTTGAGCCGCCGCAGCCCGACTGCATCGCGCGGCAGACCGTCCTTCTGCACTTCGCGCTCGGCATCAATAATGCCTTCGATCTGGCGCAGGAACCACGGGTCGTAAAATGTGACCGCGGCGATTTCCTCAACGCTCATGCCTTCGCGGAAGGCCTGGCCGACCTTGAGCAAGCGGTCAGGCGTGCGGCGCGACAGGGCGGCGGTGAGAACATCGCGGGCGACGCCTTCCAGTTCCGGCACGCGGTTGAACCCGTCGAGCCCGGTTTCCAGCCCGCGCAGGGCCTTCTGCATCGATTCCTGGAAGTTGCGGCCAATCGCCATCACTTCGCCGACCGATTTCATCGCGGTGGACAGATCGGTGGCCGCGCCCTTGAACTTTTCGAAGGCGAAGCGCGGGATTTTGGTCACCACGTAATCGATGGTCGGTTCAAAGCTGGCCGGAGTCGCCCCGGTGATCTCGTTGGTCAGCTCGTCGAGCGTATATCCGACCGCCAGCTTCGCGGCGACGCGGGCGATGGGGAAGCCGGTGGCCTTGGATGCCAGCGCGGATGAGCGTGACACGCGCGGGTTCATCTCGATCACGATCAACCGGCCATCCTTGGGATTGACCGCGAA
>JANQTR010000224.1 GCA_030731635.1 Erythrobacter sp.
TGAAAAGCGGGACGCATGAAAATCGGCGCGCGGCCTGTGATGGGTCGCGCGCCGTTTTGCTGTTTGGCCCCGGCTTGCTTCTTGGGTGATCAGGCGGTGCGCGGTTCGCGGCTGACCCACCACGCCAGCCAGATGATCAGCGGCTGCGCAACCATGCGCGGAACGTGATAGGCAAGGCCCAGCCCGCCATCAGTGCGCGCCATATCCATGATGAAGTGGTTGATATTGGCCGGCCACACACACAGCGCATAAAGCGCAAGGCCCCACCCCGCAGCGCGGCGCAGCGGCTTTGAGAACGGCTGCACCAATCCGATCGCCCCAAGGATCTCTGCCACCCCGGTCAACAGTACCACCGCGTGTGGCGCTGGCACCCATGCAGGCGTAATGATCAGGAACGGTTCGGGCCGGATCAGGTGGATCACCCCGGCCAGTGCATAGAATGCCGCCAGCACCCAGCGCAGGACCATCCGGATCATGCGGGGCTCCCCTCTCCGGGCTCCCATCCGGGCGGAGCGAGGGTGAACCCGGCAAAGTCGAACCCCGGCACCACCACGCAGGAGACAAGAGAGTAGCCGAATTGCGGCGCCCCTGCGGACCGCGCCGCCTGCCATTCATGCGGCGCGACGAGCCCTTGCAGCGCCTGCCCTGCCGCCACATCTCCGCCAAGGATCACCGATCGCACCGGCCCGGCATCGCTTGCGGCAAGCCGCAGTTCCAGCGGATCGCCCGCCTGCCACAACCACAGCTCTGCGGCATCGACTGTGTGCCAATGCGATGCTTCGCCCGCACGCAGCAGAAAGATGATCGCCGTGCCTGTCGCGCGTCCATCCGGCCCCGGCTGGCCGCGCCACGTCTCCCGGTACCAGCCGCCTTCGGGATGTCCGGCAAGGGCCAATTGTTCGATCAGTCCTGCCGCGCTATCATCCATGCCTGTATCCTTGTCCGTGTCTGCGGGCGCTCTACCTTCGGGAGCCTCATCCATGCAACTTTTCGCGCCCTCACCTATCGCTCTGACCGCCGCATTGCTGCTGGCCAGCCCGCTCGCCGCGCAGGAGGCTCCGGTCGATCCGGCCACCGCGACGGCCAATGCCGCGCTTGACGCGGCACCGGTGTTCGATGGGCACAATGACGTTCCCAACCAGCTGCGCGCGCGCGTGGCGAACCAGATCAACGGCTTTGATTTCGAAGACACCACCAGCACCGGCGAAGGTCATCCGCAAGGCAGCGTGATGCAGACCGATCTGGCGCGCTTGGCTGAGGGCAAGGTCGGTGCGCAGTTCTGGTCGGTCTATGTTCCCTCAAACCCTGACGAGCCTGAGGCGGTGCAGCAGGTGATCGAGCAGATCGATGTCACCAAACGCCTGATTGCACGCTATCCCGATGGCCTGCGCTTTGCGACAACCGCCGATCAGGTCGAACGCGCGATGGCCGATGGCAAGGTCGCATCCCTGCTTGGCATGGAAGGCGGCCATTCGATCGGATCGAGCCTTGCCGTGCTGCGCCAGCTCTATGCGCTGGGCGCGCGGTATATGACGCTGACCCATAACAGCAACACCCCGTGGGCCGACGCCGCGACCGACAATCCCAAGTTCGACGGGCTTTCCGAATTCGGCATGGATGTGGTGCGCGAAATGAACCGCATTGGGATGCTGGTTGATCTGTCCCACGTCAGCGAAGCGACGATGCTTGATGCGCTGGATGTGGCAAAGGCGCCGGTGATCTTCAGCCATTCTGGCGCGCGCGCAATCAATGGCCATCCGCGCAATGTGCCGGATTCGGTGCTGGCGCGGCTCGCTGACAATGGCGGGATCGTGATGGTGGTGGCGCTGCCCGGCTTTCTTAATGAAGAGCGCCGTCAGTGGTTTGCCGAGCGTTCAGCCGAGGAAGCACGCTTGAAGGCGCTGTTTCAGGGCCAGCCGGAAACGGTGACGGCGGCAATGGCAGAATGGGACGCTGCCAGCCCCGAACCGGCGACCACGATTGCGCACATGGCCGATCACATCGACCATATCCGCAAGATTGCCGGGGTGGAATCGATTGGCATCGGCGGCGATTTTGATGGGATGCCATCCGGCCCTGTCGGGTTCGAGGATGTCCGCGGCTATCCGCTGCTGTTCGCCGAATTGGCGCGGCGCGGTTATTCGCAGGTGGAATTGGAGATGATCGCCAGCCGCAACGCGCTGCGGGTGCTGCGCGCCGCCGAAGCCCATGCCGCCAGCGTGGCGGACATGGCTCCGATCGAGACGCTGATTACGCCGTCTGTGATGGCGAAGTGATCAGCCCCAAAGGGC
>JANQTR010000225.1 GCA_030731635.1 Erythrobacter sp.
CTCGCGCCTTTATCGCCTCACCATCGACGGGGCGGATGCGCTGAGCTTGAAAGTCTATGCGCTTGAGGGTGAGCTGGCCTTGTCCGACACCGTCCCCGCGCTGGAGAATTTCGGGTTCCGGGTTGATGCCGAAGTGCCAACCTTTCTGGCCGACGCCGCGCTCGGCTCGATCCATGATTTCATGCTGACCGTGCCCGCCGGGCTGGATGCGGACGCGCTGCTGGACCGCGCTGGCCTGATCGAGGATGCGCTGGCCGATGTGCTGAATGGCCTGGCTGAAGATGATCCGTTCAACCGGCTGGTCGCCGCGACGGGCCTTGCCCCGCGCGAAGCGAACTGGCTGCGCGCAGTCTATCGCTATCTGCGCCAGACCGGGGTGAGTTACACCATCTACACCGTGGTCGATGCGCTGGTCGCTGCGCCGCAGGTGACCCGGGCCATGGTGGCGCTGTTTGGCGCGCGCCATGATCCGGTCTTCAGCGGTGACCGCGGTGAAGCGATCGCCGCTGCCGGGGCGGCCTTTACGCGCGGGCTGGCCAAGGTGAGCGCGATCAATGATGACCGGTTGCTGCGATTATACCGCGCGGTGATTGATGCGGTGCTGCGCACCAATGCCTTTGCCCCCGCCGCCGCCGAAGCGCTGGCATTCAAGCTCGACAGTCACTGTGTCCCCGGCCTGCCCAAGCCGCTGCCGTGGCGCGAGATTTTCGTCTATTCGCGCCGGGTCGAAGGCATCCACCTGCGGTCTGGTGCGGTCGCGCGCGGGGGCCTGCGCTGGTCCGACCGGCGCGACGATTTCCGCACCGAAGTGCTCGGCTTGATGAAAGCGCAGCGCGTCAAGAACGCGGTGATCGTGCCGACCGGGGCCAAGGGCGGGTTCTATCCCAAACAGCTCCCTTCGCCCGCCATCGACCGCGAAGCCTGGGCCGCCGAAGGGCGCGCGGCCTATGAAATCTTCATCCGCACGCTGTTGTCGGTCACCGACAACATCATCGGCGGCAAGGTGGTGCATCCGCAAGCCGTGCAGGTGCTTGACGGCGAAGATCCCTATTTCGTGGTCGCCGCCGATAAAGGCACGGCGACCTTTTCCGACATTGCCAACGGCATCGCCCAATCGCGCGATTTCTGGCTCGACGATGCTTTTGCCAGCGGTGGTTCCAACGGATATGATCACAAGGCAATGGGCATCACCGCGCGCGGCGCGTGGGTTTCGGTGCAGCGCCATTTCCGCGAGATGGGCGTCGATGTACAAAGCGACCCTGTCACCGTCGCGGGCTGCGGCGACATGTCGGGCGATGTGTTCGGCAACGGGATGCTGCTGTCCAAGGCGCTGAAACTGGTTGCCGCCTTTGATCACCGCCACATCTTCATCGATCCCGCGCCCGATCCTTTGGCGAGCTGGAAAGAACGCAAGCGGATGTTCGAACTGCCCCGGTCGAGCTGGGAGGATTACAACGCCAGCCTGATTTCCAAAGGCGGCGGGGTGTTTTCGCGCAGCTCGAAACAGATCAAACTGTCCAAGCAAGCGCGCGAAGTGCTGGGGATCGACGCGAAAGTGATCGAGCCCGAAGCGCTGATTTCCGCGATCCTGCGCAGCAAGGTCGATCTGCTGTGGTTCGGCGGGATTGGCACCTATGTCAAAGCCCCGCAGGAAAGCCACATGCAGGTCGGCGATCCGGCCAATGACGGGTTGCGCGTTGACGCGGGCGAAGTGCACGCACGGGTGATCGGCGAAGGCGCGAACCTTGGCATCACGCAGGCGGGGCGGATTGCGTTCTCGCTCAAGGGCGGGCGCATCAACACCGATTTCATCGACAATTCGGCCGGGGTCGATTGTTCGGACAACGAGGTCAATATCAAGATCGCGCTGGCTGCTGCCACAGCCTCGGGCAAGCTGACGGCGAAAAAGCGCAACACGCTGCTGGCCGCGATGACCGACGAAGTGGCGACGATCGTGCTTGAGGATAACCGCTTGCAGGCGCTGGCGCTGTCAGTGGCGGAAAGCGGCGGGCCTGGGGCGATTCCTGCCTATGTCCGCCTGATCGAACGGCTGGGCGAAGCCGGCGATTTCGACCGCCGTACCGAAGGGCTTGCCGATAGCGAGACATTGCTGCGCCGCGCAGCCGACGGCCACGGGCTGACCCGGCCTGAACTGGCGGTGCTGTTGTCCTCGGCCAAGCTGGCGTTGCAAGCGGCGCTGGAAGACAGCACGCTGGTGGATGATCCGGCGCTGGAACCGCTGCTGCTGGCGCGCTTCCCCACCGCGATGCGCAAACCCTATGCCGCCGAAATTCGCGGCCACCGGCTGCGGCGCGAAATGATCGCGACCAGTCTTTCCAATCGCATGGTCAACCGGCTGGGCATGGTCCACCCGTTTGAACTCGCCGAAGAAGAAGGCGTGGGCCTGGCCGATGTCACGGCGGCATTTGTGGTGGCCGAACATCTGTTCGGGCTGGACGCGCTGTGGCGCGAACTGGATGAAGCCGCGATTCCCGAAGCTGCGCGCCTTGCGCTGTTTGATCGTTTGGCGGCCGCGGTCGGCAATTTGATGAGCGATGTGCTGCGGACCGGTTCGGGCAAGGTTGCCGCTGGCGCGATGATTGGCGAGTTGGCCGCAGGCGTAACGGTGCTGACCGCGGCGCGCGAAGAATTGCTGACCGCCGAACCGCGCGCCCGTTCACAGGCGCTGCGGCAGAGCTTTGTCGCCACCGGCGCGTCTGAACCGCTGGCGGCGCGGGTCGCCAATCTGTTCGACTTTGATGGTGCGGTCGGCCTGGCGCAGGCGGCGCTGGATACCGGGATCGATGCCAAGCTGCTGACCCATGCCTTTGCCGCGATTGGCACCCGTCTGGGGCTGGACTGGGCGCAGGGGACTGCGGCCTACATGTCGCCCTCCGATGTGTGGGAACGGCTGCTGGTGTCAGGTCTTGCACGGGATTTCCAGCAGATGCGGATCGAATTCCTGCGGCGGCTGATGCGGCGCAAAGGCGGCAAGGAAGACCCCATGGGCGCGGTTGGCGATTGGGCCGATCAGCATGTCCAGGCGGTGGCGCAGTTCCGCGCCATGATCGCGCGTGCCCAGGCTCGCCCGCCGGTCGGGGCCGCGATGCTCGCCCAGATTGCCAGCCAGGCACGCAATCTGTTGGAGAGATAGGCGGCACGCTCTGCCCCTCTGCTATTTCCAGCAGGTTGACCCCGGTGCGATTTGCGGCAAGTCAAAGGCCGCACATCGCCGGAGGGGCATAGGCAAGCAATGACAACACCCAGCACAGATCACGCCGACGTCGTCATCGTCGGCACCGGGCACGGCGGCGCGCAGGCGGCGATTGCCCTGCGCCAGCATGGGCACGACGGATCAATCCTGATGATCGGGCGCGACACTGCGCCGCCCTATGAACGCCCGCCGCTGTCGAAGGAATATCTCGCCGGGGACAAGGGCTTTGAACGGATCATGATCCGGCCCGAAAAGTTCTGGGCGGACAAGGATATCGGCCTGCGCCTTGGCGCGGCGGTGACAGCGATTGATCCGCACGCGCACCGGTTGACGCTGAGCGACGGCGGGCATGTCACCTATCGCAAGTTGATCTGGTCAGGTGGCGGCGATCCGCGCCGCCTGCCGGTGCCGGGCGCGGTGCTGCCGGGCGTGTTCTATGTTCGCGACAAGGCTGATGCCGATGCGATGATGGCGGCATTGGCGGGCGGCGCGCGGCGTGCGGTCGTGATTGGCGGCGGTTATATCGGGCTGGAAGCGGCGGCAGTGCTGCGCAAGCTGGGCTGCGAGGTCACGCTGGTCGAAATGCTGCCGCGCCTGCTGGCGCGCGTCGCGGGTGAAGAATTGTCCGACTTCTACGCCGCCGAACACCGTAGGCAGGGCGTTGACGTGCGGCTCAGCACCGGTGTGCAGGGCGTGCTGGGTGAGGATGCGGGCCACGTCACCGGGGTCAGGCTCGACACGGGCGAGGAAGTGGCTTGCGACATGGTGATCGTCGGCATCGGCGTGGTGCCTGCGGTCGCGCCGTTGATCGCGGCGGGCGCAGCGGGATCGAACGGGGTCGATGTCGATTTCTGCTGCCGCACCACCCTGGATGATGTCTACGCCATCGGAGACTGCGCCGCGCACGCCAACCCTTACGCCGATAATGCCGTAATCCGGCTGGAATCGGTGCAGAACGCGCATGATATGGCGAACACCGTGGCACGCGCGATCATGGGCGAGAAAGAGCCGTATCATGCGCTGCCGTGGTTCTGGTCGAACCAGTATGATCTCAAACTGCAGACCGCGGGATTGAACCTCGGCTTTGATGACACCGTGCTGCGCGGCGATCCGGATACGCGCAAGTTTACGGTGGTCTATCTGAAAAACGGCCACCCGATCGCGTTCGACTGTGTCGGCACGATGAAGGACTATGTGCAGGGCCGCAAATTGCTGGAGGCCGGGGCGGGGCGGATTGATCCGGCGCTGCTGGCTGATCCCGAAGTGCCGCTCAAAGACCTGCTGTAAGCCGCGCCGCTGCCCAGCGCGCGGCGTCGGCCACCACCGGATCAGGATCAGCCCTCAACGCCAAGACTTGCGGTAGCAGCGCGCCATTGCCGCTGTTTCCGGCGGCATAAAGGCAGTTGCGCACAAACCGGTCGCGCCCGATGCGTTTGATCGGCGATCCGGAAAACAGCGCCCGGAACCCCGCATCATCCAGCGCCAGCAGTTCCGCCAAGCGCGGAGCGACCAGTTCGGCGCGGGGCAGGAATTCGCGGATCGCCTGCGCTTCGCTGGCGAACTTGTTCCACGGGCAGACCGCCAGACAATCATCGCAGCCATAGATGCGGTTGCCCAGCATCGCGCGGAATTCCTCGGCCACCGGGCCTTTGTGTTCGATGGTAAGATAGGAAATGCAGCGCCGCGCATCGATCTGGTAGGGCGCGGGAAAGGCATTGGTCGGGCAGGCATCCAGACACGCGCGGCAGCTGCCGCATTGGTCACGGTGCGGTTCGGCAGGTTCCAGCTCCAGCGTGGTGTAGATCGCGCCGAGGAACAGCCAGCTGCCATGGGTCGGGCTGACAAGATTGGTATGCTTGCCCTGCCACCCGATCCCCGCCGCCTCTCCCAGCGGTTTTTCCATCACCGGGGCGGTATCGACGAACACCTTGACCTCCGCCCCTGGCGCCGCGTCGACCAGCCAGCGGGCCAGCGCCTTCAGACGCTTTTTCACGACATCATGGTAGTCCTTGCCTTGGGCATAGACCGAAATCCGCGCATGGGTGGGCGAGGCTTCAAGCGCCAGCGGATCATGCGCCGGGGCGTAGGACATGCCCAGCGCAATCACGCTGCGCGCAGCGGGCCACAGCCCTTGCGGCGAACGCCGGTGATCCAGCCGCGCCGCCATCCATTCCATGCTGCCGTGATGCCCTTCGCCCAGCCATTGTTCCAGCCGCGCGGCTCGCAACGGATCCTCGCCCGCACTGGCAAAGCCGCAGGCGGCAAAGCCAAGCCGGCGCGCTTCTTCGCTGATCTGTGCGGCAAGGGCAGATATTGCGGGCGCGTTAACCATGTTTGGAGAGGCTCCCGTTTAATCTCACCGCCTAACCGCGTAAGGCATGGACATGGCGGTAAGCGATCACACAGCGTCGGGCAATCTTGGGACAGGTTTCAGCGCCGTTCCACATGACGCGCGCCCGCTCGCGATCGAAGCGCGCGGGCTGGTCAAAAGTTTTGACGGCACCCGCGCGGTCGACGGAGTGGATATTTCCGTCCCCGAAGGCGCGATCTACGGCATCCTTGGCCCCAACGGCGCGGGCAAAACCACGACTTTGCGCATGCTGCTGGGCATTATTGATCCCGACGAAGGCATCCGCCGCGTGTTCGGGCATGATCGCCCGCATGATATTGGCCGCCTGATCGGTTACCTGCCCGAAGAACGCGGGCTTTATCCCGCGATGAAATGCATTGAGGCGATTGCGTTTATGGGCGCGCTGCGCGGCCTGCCGTTGAAGGAAGGGCGGCTGCGCGCGGCCGAACTGCTGGAACGCCACGGGCTGGGCTATGCCGCGAACCGGCAGATCCGTCAGCTATCGAAAGGCATGGCGCAGACCGTGCAGCTGCTCGGCACGCTGGTGCACCGCCCGCGGCTGGTGGTGCTGGATGAACCATTTTCGGGGCTCGATGCGATCAATCAGGGCAAGCTTGAAGTGATGATCCGGGCGCTGGCAGAAGACGGCGTCACGGTAATTTTTTCCACCCACGTCATTCACCATGCCGAACGCCTGTGCGAAGGCGTGGCGATCATCGCCGGGGGCCGCGTGCCCTATGCGGGCAGTGTTGAGGCTGCGCGTGACCGGATTCCGGCGCAGGTGCGGTTGGAAACCCGCGCGCGCGAAGGTGCATGGCTGACCGCCCTGCCCACCGAGACCAAACGCAACGGCGATTTCTTCCAGTTCCCGCTGCCCGCCACCGGGATTGAACCCCTGCTGCGGCAATTGATCGAAGGCGAGGCGGGGATCCTGTCCCTTTCGATCGAACGCGCCGGGCTGCATGATGCCTTTGTCGCCATTGCAGGGGAGGCCGCCGCCCGCCAACTCGATGCCGATAACCAAGGGGGCCGCGCATGAGCACCGATGTGATCCGCCCGCGCCTGACCGCGCTCGAAGCGACCTGGGTGATCGCCCGGCGCGATTTCATCGCGGTCTTGTTCAGCCGCGCTTTCCTGTTTTTCCTGATTGGGCCATTGTTTCCGGTGTTGATCGGGGGATTGGCCGGCAGCATCGGCGGGCAGGTTCAACGCGATGCGGTCAGCATTGAAATCGGGCTGGCCCTGTCGGCAGAAGAAAACGCCGCCATGATCACGGCGGGCAATGCGCTGCGCCCGCAGCTGCACGGGCTGGTGCCGGAATTGCATGTCGTCAAAGAGGCGATGGGCGAGCAGAACTTTGATGCCCGCGCGTTTCTGGATCAACGGCGCGGCAATTATGCCGCGATCCTGACCGGGACCTTGGCCGCGCCGCAACTGGTCGGCACCGAAGGGCAGATTGCACGGTGGAGCGGCCCGATTGAACTGATCGCAGCCACCGCCAGCGGCGCTGCGCCTGCCCGCTTCCCGCAAGCCTCCAGCCAGGTGGTTGCCACCAGCGCCGCGTCCGATCGCACCAACCGCATCCGCACCGCGCAGGCGGCCCAGATGGTGCTGTTTTTGCTGACGATGTTGCTGGGCGGCATGGTGCTGTCCAACCTTGCCGAGGAAAAGGGCAACAAGATCATCGAAATTCTCGCCGCAGCCCTGCCGATGGATGCGGTGTTCATGGGTAAACTGTTTGCGATGCTGGGCGTGTCCTTTGTCGGCATCGCGGTGTGGGGCACGGTTGGCTGGGGGTTCTGGGCAATTGCCGAGGATGCGATTGTCACTGTCACGCAGACCAATTTCCGCGACCTGCCCGGCCCGGCGGTGGGCTGGCCGCTGTTTCTGGCGCTGGGGATCGCCTATTTCACGATGGCCTATCTGCTGCTCGGCTCGTTGTTTCTGACGATTGGCGCGATGGCATCATCGGTGCGCGAGGTGCAGACCATGTCGATGCCGGTGACGATGCTGCAATTGATGGTGTTTTTCCTGTCAGCGGCCAATATCGGCCAGACCGGCACGCCGCTCGAACTGACATCGGTGGTCTTCCCGTTGTCATCGCCGTTTGCGATGCTGGCGCGCGCGGCACTGGAAGAAACGCTGTGGACCCATGCGCTGGCGCTGTTGTGGCAAGGCGTGGCGGTGATCCTGCTGGTCAAGGGCGGATCGCTGTTGTTCCGCAAGCGGGTGATGAAGTCAGGCGGCGCGGGGCGGGTGAAAAAGCCGTGGTTTGGCCGCCGCGCTGTGCCGCTGGCTGAACCGGCAGAATAGGTTCCGTTTCGCAACCCACTATTGACATGGCTGTTAGTTGAGGCAGGATGCGAATCGGATGAGAGCGTCCCCATCAGGAGGACGCCCGACGGGAGAGAACAATGGCCACCATCGCCGCCCCACAACGCCCGCAAGTGCGCCATGAACCCAGCGCTTATGATGCGTTGAAGGCCCATTTCGCCGCGCATCCCGAACAGCGGCTCCAGCATACGCACCCGTGGGACGTCAGCCGTTCAGACATTTATTTTGACGACACCTGGCAGCCGATTTTCGCTGAAATGCGCGCCGCCGGGCCGTTGCACTATATCGAAGAAAGCCCGCTCGGCCCCTATTGGGCGGTGGTTGGCCACAAGGCGATCCAGCATATTGAGGCGCTGCCCGAAACGTTCTCCTCAAGCTGGGAATATGGCGGCATCACCATCCTCAACCGGCTGACTGAGGAAGAGGCTGCTGCGTCGGGCGTCGATACGCGCGAATTGCCGATGTTCATTGCCATGGACCGCCCGCAGCACACCGGACAGCGCCGCACCGTCGCGCCGAAGTTCACGCCGTCTGCCGTCACCGACATGGAAGCCGAAATCCGCGCACGTACCGGCGAAGTGCTCGACCGCCTGCCGCGCGGCAAGACCTTTGACTGGGTGGAAGAAGTCTCGATCGAGCTCACCACCGGGATGCTGGCGATCCTGTTCGGCTTTCCGTGGGAAGACCGCCGCCTGCTGACATTGTGGTCGGACTGGGCCGGCGACACTGAACTCGCCACCGTGCGCGAGATGGACCAGATCCGCTGGAGCTTCCTTCAGGAAATGGGGGCCTATTTCCAGTCGCTCTGGGTCGAACGCACGATGGACAAGGAGCCGGGCAACGACCTTATCTCGATGATGCTCCATTCCGAAGCGATGAACCAGATGCGGCCCGAAGAATTCATGGGCAATCTGGTGCTGTTGATCGTCGGCGGGAACGACACCACCCGCAACACCATGTCGGGCATCATCCACGGACTCGATAAATTCCCCGATCAGCGCAAAGCCTTTGAAGAACACCCCGAACTGATCCCTAACGCGGTGCAGGAATGCCTGCGCTATCAGACCCCGCTGGCCCACATGCGCCGCACCTGCACCGAGGATACCGAGGTATTCGGGCAGACGATCAAGGCGGGCGACAAGGTCGTGCTGTGGTATCTTTCCGCCAACCGCGACGAGGAAGTGTTCGCCAACCCCGACAAGCTCGACATCACCCGCGACAATGCGCGGCGTCACCTGGCCTTTGGCTATGGCATCCACCGCTGCGTTGGGGCGCGGCTGGCGGAATTGCAGCTGAAGGTGCTGCTGGAAGAAATGCACAAGCGCCGGATCCGCGTGCATGTCGCAGGCGATGTGGAACGCGTGCGTGCCAACTTCGTCCACGGCTTCCGCAAGCTTGAGGTGGAAATCACCGAGTTTTGACGGGACTTTCGGGGCAGGTGAAACTTCCGGGGCGTTTTGGACGTATTCAGGGGGTAACCTCTACGCCTTTGCGAATGGAACACTCATCAATGCGCCTGCCCCTCATCAACCGCCGCACCGTGATCGCCGCTGCCGGAATTGGCGCGGCTTTGCCTTTCGTCGCCTCGTGCGGCGCGTCCCCGGCTGAAGCCAAGACGTTTCCCAAGGGCAAGAGCGACGCCGAATGGCGCAAGCTCCTGACGAGCGATCAATATTACATCCTGCGCGAAGAAGGCACCGAACGCGCCTTCACCTCGCCGCTCGACAAGGAAAAGCGCAGCGGCACCTTTGTGTGCGCAGGCTGTGATAACCGGCTCTATGCCTCGGCGCACAAATATGACAGCGGCACCGGCTGGCCGAGTTTTTGGCAGCCGATTGACAAGGGCGCGGTCGGCACCACCACCGATTACAAGATCGGCTATCCCCGCACCGAAGTGCACTGCGCCGATTGCGGCGGGCATCTGGGCCATATCTTTGGCGATGGGCCCAAGCCCACGGGCAAACGGCACTGTATCAATGGCGATGCGCTGAAATTCGTGCCTGCCTGATCGGGGCGTAACCGCGCCTATTCTTCCAGCAGCGCCGGGGCCTGAAGCCGGGCGGCGAGCCGGGCAAATTCGCCCAGCGCAAAGGTATCTTCGAACACCACCCCGTAATCCGATCCGCGCCGCCAGCGAACCTTGGCGCGCACGTCGCGCACGCTGCCATCTGCGCCGGGCATTGCGATTCTCATCGTCTGATCAATCGCCAACAGCCCGTCACACGCGATTCGCGCGCCTTGTTGGGACAGGTTTTCGACGACGGCTTCGCTGCGGTCGGTCAGGGTCACGACCGTGACGGGAAAACACACGCCGAGCCGCAGACCGCGCTTGGGATATTCGCCGGATTCGCCGATCAATTGCGGCACATTGACCGTCTGATCGAAGCTGAAGCCGGCTTCGTTGCCGCGTTCCCACACATTGGTGATTTCATAGACAGTGCCGGTGGGCATGTGCAGCGCGAAATGTTTGCAGCCCGGCAGCGCATGGAACAATCGCACGCTTACCCCGGTTTCGGATACATCGCGGATAACGCACACGAATTCGCCCTGAGCCGAGACAAGCTTGGCGGCGCGGATCAGCAAGGTAAAGCGCGGCGCAGCGCGCAGTTCCGCGCCCGCTTCCAGCGGTGCGTGATCCAGATTCGCCGTGCCCGTAACAGTTTCCATGCCGTGCTGTCCCTGCCCGCCGCACGCCCTGTCAGGCGCGGGCGGGACGCGATTGTCCCATGCCTGATACCAGCGCTAGCCAGAAAAGCGTTAAGGCAGCGATAATCGGAGGCAGGAACGGGACTGCGCGCCCGATCCGCAGATCTGTACGGGC
>JANQTR010000226.1 GCA_030731635.1 Erythrobacter sp.
ACTTTTCGAGCAGCACTTCGTCATTGCCGAAGCTGGCCTTGGCCTCACGGCGGCAACACTCCAGCGCGGTGGCGAAATCGGCGGGGTCATCGACCTTGCGCATCCCCTTGCCGCCGCCGCCCGCGACCGCCTTGATGAGGACGGGATAGCCGATGGCCTCGGCCTCCTTGGTGAGGCGTTCCAGTGATTGATCAGCGCCGAGATAGCCGGGCGTGACGGGAACGCCGGCCTCGATCATCCGCGCCTTGGCCGCGTCCTTCAGCCCCATCGCGCGGATGCTGGCAGGCTTGGGGCCGACCCAGATCAGACCAGCGTCCAGCACCGACTGCGCAAAGTCTGCGTTCTCGGACAGGAACCCGTAACCCGGATGGATCGCATCCGCGCCGGTCTGCTGCGCGGCCGCAATGATCTTCGCGCCGACCAGATAGGATTCCGCCGCGGGCGAGGGGCCGATATGCACGGCCTCGTCGGCGCTGCGCACATGCAGCGCCTTGGCATCGGCATCGGAATAGACCGCGACCGTGGCCACGCCCATCTGGCGAGCAGTGCGGATGATGCGGCAGGCGATCTCGCCGCGATTGGCGATCAGGAGTTTGGTGATCATGGGTTTGGGATTAGACTAGGTTTTGTTGAAAGAAAACCATGCCAACTTTCGTCTTCCCGGCCCCCGAGCCGGGATCCCGCTTTCTTATTTCCCGCGCAAGAAAAGCGGGACCCCGGATCAAGTCCGGGGAGACGGTAAGGGGCTGGAAGGCCGATAATCCGCGATCCCCCAGTGGATACCGCCCTCCGGCATCTTCTCGCGGTTGAGCACGGCGGACAGAAACGCGCGCACGCCGTACAGCGCCTTTTCGCTGCGCGGCACATAGGTGCGGCTGGCCCATGCCTCAGGCCCGCGCTTGCGCACCTTGCGGCCAATCGCGCCATAAATGCGCGCGGCGGAGAGCACCGCCCAGCGGCTGCGGAAGGGGAGTTTCGCCGCGCCCACCCGAGCCGCGGCCTCGTGTTTTTCCACCAGCGCCACCAACCGCGCGGCCATGGCGGCCAGCTCCTTGCGGTGGTGCGGTTTGGTGTGCTGGCCGGGCTCGATATCCTGTTCGACCAGCCAGATTTCGGGCAGGTAACAGCGCCCCGCCGCGTCATCTTCCACAATATCGCGCGCGATGTTGGATAGCTGGAAGGCGAGGCCCAAGTCGTTCGCCCGGTCGAGCGTTTCCTGATCCTTGGGATCGACGCCCATCACCACCGCCATCATGACGCCCACCGCGCCTGCCACGTGGTAGCAATAGCGCATCATGTCAGCCTCGGTCCGCGGGCGCCAGTCTTCGGCGTCGAGCTGAAAACCGGCGATCACGTCCTCGGCCATCTGCGGGGTCAGGCCCACTTCGGCGGCCACCACGCCCAGTGCATCAAAGGCCGGATCGCCCGTCGGCTTGCCTTCGAACGCCAGCGCGGTGAGGCGGCGGATCAGGGCGAGCCGCTGGCCCAGATCGGACTGATCGCCCAGCACTCCGCCCATGTCCTGATTATCGGCAATGTCATCCGCCCGGCGGCACCAGGCATACAGCAGCCACGCCCGCTCACGCGTTTCGTTGTCGAACAGCTGCGAGGCGGCGGAAAAGCTGTGTGAGCCCACCTTGATGGCAAGCCGCGCATGTTCGACCAGTGCGGCGCGGGTGGCGGCATCGACGGTCATGGCGCGGCTACAGCTCCTCAGCCTTCATGCGGAAGATCGGGGTGTGCGGCTGATAGGCTGCCATCTTGGCGAGCAGTTCGGTTATGGTGTCCGCCGCGATCAAGATGTTCTGGTGCGCGGGCCGGACAAAGCCGACCGCTGCCATCTTTGCGTTAAAGGCGAGCAGATCGTCATAAAATCCGAAAGCATTGAGCAGGCCGACCGGATCGGAGTGATAGCCCAGCTGCGACCAGCTCATCGCTTCCCACAATTCGTCCATCGTGCCGACCCCGCCGGGCAGCGTCACGAAACCATCGGACAGGTCAGTGAATTTCTGTTTGCGTTCGTGCATGCCCGATACGCTGATCAGCTCATCGCAATCATGGTTGGCAACCTCGGCCTTGACCAGCGCTTCGGGAATGATCCCGATCACCTCGCCGCCGCCATCCTTCGCGCCCTTGGCGACCGCGCCCATCAACCCAAGCTTGCCCCCGCCATAGACGAGGCCAATGCCGCGCTGCGCCAATGCCGCGCCGACATCATAGGCGAGTTGGATATAGCGCGGATCAGCCGGCGAGGCCGAACCGCAATAGACGGCGAGACGTTTCAT
>JANQTR010000227.1 GCA_030731635.1 Erythrobacter sp.
GGATGACATCGGCCCGCGCCCGGCTGCTCGCGGCGACGTTGCTGACAGCGGCAGCGCACCCGGCGAGTGCCGCAACGTCGGCAGCCACGAGTATGTGGAGCGGTTTTTCCGCGGCGTGGGATGGCGGCGTCACAATCGCCTTGTTCGTTCCGCCGATCGTTCTCATCAGCTTTTCCGCTGCAAGTGTGCTGGCCAAACGGCATCACTCGGCCAAGCCTGGCGCGATGCGCGGCGCGGGGCTGCGACACAAAGCGCTCCGTGATGCACGGCAAAGCGTGATCCATCACCGGCGCGATCCTCCGAAAAATTCCGGCGATACCGCCAGCGAGGAAGCGGCAGAAATCGTGCATGTTACCAACCCGCTCCTTGGCATGTTGCGGCAAATGGGAGACAGCCTTGGTGCAATCGCCGGGCTGATCGGCACAGCATCGGGCACGCTGGCAGCGATATCGCGAGGGAGCCCGCCCGGTGGGCACGGCGTGCAAGCTTGGCGCAGAGACGCTCTGAGCCAAGCGTCGTCCGTTGATCTCAGCGCTAGCGATGACCCCAGCATCGCAGCCGCGATCCGCAGCGAATCCGCCTTCGTGCTGGGCGCTGCGCAGTCGCTCGAAGCAAGCATTGGGGATGCCGCCGACGCGATCAACGAACTTGCCGAGATGTTATCCAGTGCGGCGGCTTCTGCATTATCAGCATCAGACTTGTCGGCCCGCGCCGCAGACGTGCTACAGGTAGCTGCGGTAAGCCTCACGCGGCTTGATGACACGGC
Organism: Erythrobacter sp.; assembly: GCA_030731635.1. GTDB lineage: Bacteria > Pseudomonadota > Alphaproteobacteria > Sphingomonadales > Sphingomonadaceae > Erythrobacter. Next base: position 767 of record JANQTR010000227.1, read on the forward strand.
GCTGCGGATAGCCGAAATCGCCGCGTTCATTGAAATGGTCGCCTCGCAGACCCAGCAGGCGACCGCGATCACCTTCGCTTCTGTCGCCAATATCATTGGCGGCGCGGTCCAGGCGCAGCAATCCATCGACGAGGCAAGCAGCCTGATTGCCAAGCTTCACGATACCATGTGGGCGGTACCGGAGAATTTCGGAAGTCCCGCACAAGAAACCAGAAACATGAGCACCCCGGTGGTCGGCGCCAGGGCCGTGACCGATCATCTGGCCCAGTCGCTCAGCGTTATGCAGCAGCGGTCCAATACCACGACCGACAGCGCGGCCACCCCCCGCCAACAGGCCCGCCTGCCGGTCGTGCAGGACGACCGCAGCGTTGACGATGTGATCCCGGTGGACAGGCTGCCGTGCAAGCTAGGGTGAAGCGACGCACTCGCTAGAATGCGTTTGAGATAACTGCGCCCCATCGAGGGGAAAATCTCAATCTTCTCAGAGGCCGGTGGCGGAGACGGAGGGATTCGAACCCTCGGTACCCTGATAGAGTACGGTTCCTTAGCAGGGAACTGGTTTCAGCCACTCACCCACGTCTCCGGGCAACAGCGTTGGCTGCGAGTGCGGCGCTATAGTCACCATGTGTGCCAGCGGCAAGGTGGCTTGCAAGAAAAACCGCATTAAGCAGCCAGATCGGCAGAACGGGCGAAAAAATGACCCTGCACAGAACCGATGATTCGGCCCGCATTCAGGCAAGCCGCTTTAGCCCGGATCGTCTCGTCGCGAATCTGATTCGGCTCGGCGACAAGCGATTGCAGCATGGCACGCGAAGCCGTTTGCTGCACCACGCATCAATCCGGGCTGACTTGGCCCGGCGAAAGGCTGCATGATGATTGTGATGACCCCGCGCCCCGCCGATCTTCGCCGCTGGTTTTCAGGCCTTGCCTTGGCTGCCGTGGCAGCACTGATGCTGGGCGGGATATCGGTCGCACCGCTTGCCGCGCAGGACCTTGAAAGCTTTGACCCTGATCAGGCTTATGACGGGCCAAATAGCGGCGCCGCGGGCGGGGTCGACGCTGATCTGGCCACTCCTGCTGCGCCAGAAGCATCTGCGACCAATCCGGGTTTCGATAGCGAATTTGGCGATCTGGCTAACCCTGCCGCCGTTGATGCACAACCTGTTCAAACCGGCCCCGCTACCACCGCGCCGACTGCCGCCAGCACCACTACCACCTACGGCGAAGACGACCTGATTGGCGCGGCCGAAGGCGTTTTCGGCAAGGGCGCAGAAGGGCTCGCCAAGCTGATTGAGGATATGCTCAAGAAGCAGGGCGAACCCAATGGCTATATTGTGGGGCGCGAAGCAGGCGGGGCCTTTATCGTCGGTGCGCGTTATGGTTCGGGCACGCTGCACCACAAGATCGAAGGCGAACATAAGGTCTACTGGACCGGCCCTTCGATCGGATTTGATGCCGGAGCCAACGCGGCCAACACGTTTGTGCTGGTCTATAACCTTTACGACACCGACGATCTCTACAAACGCTTTCCGGCGGGAGAGGGGCAGGCCTATTTCGTCGGTGGGCTCAACGCGAGCTATCTGCGGCGCGGTGATATTGTGCTGATCCCGATCCGGGTCGGTGCGGGCCTGCGACTGGGGATCAATGCGGGATACATGAAGTTCTCCAAGGAGCAGCGCTGGCTGCCTTTTTGATCAAATCAGTGCAATGCCGGTTGCGATGCGCGCGGCGGCGCGCCATGGCCAAGCCATGATGCTTGAACGACTCAGCCCACAAGCGCCTGATGCGCTGCTCGCCCTGATCCGTCTCCACGCGGCTGACCCGCGGGAAGACAAAATTGACCTTGGCGTTGGCGTCTACCGCACCGAAGACGGCGCAACCCCGGTGTTCGCCGCAATCAAGGCGGCGGAACAGCATCTGGTCGATACGCAGGACTCAAAGTCCTATCTTGGGCCAGAGGGCGACACCGGCTTCGTCAACGCCTTGATGCCCTATATCTTCGGCGCTGACCCGACCATGGGTGGCCGCATTGCGGGGATGCAGACCCCAGGTGGCACCGGAGCAGTGCGGTTGGCGCTGGCATTGGCGCAAAAGGCTGGGGTGAAACGCGTGCACATGGGCGTGCCGAGCTGGCCCAACCATGCACAGATCCTCGCCGATCTCGGCATGGAGCTTGCCCCCTTTGATCACGCCAACACCAATGGCAGCGCGAACCTTGATGCGGTGCTCGCCGCGGTCAATGGCGCAGGCGCAGATGAGGCGGTGCTGCTCCATGCGTGCTGTCACAACCCGACCGGAATCGATTACACCGGCGACCAGTGGGCGGCGATTGCCGATGCCTTTGCGGCCAGTGGCACCTTTCCGATCATCGACAGCGCCTATCAGGGGCTTGGCTATGGGATGGAAGAAGACGCGGCAGGAATGCGCGCCGTGCTCGCAAAGGTGCCCGAAGCCTTTATCGCCTATAGTTGCGACAAGAATTTCGGCCAATATCGCGACCGGGTGGGTGCGTTCTATATTCTCAGCGACGATCACGCCGCGCTGGACACCGCCTTTTCCAATGCCAATGCGCTGGCCCGTGCGTGCTGGTCAATGCCGCCCGATCATGGCGGCGCGGCGGTGCGGATCATCCTGCGCGATCCCGACATGACCAAGGCGTGGCTGGCCGAGCTTGACGATATGCGCGCGCGGATGCGGCAGGTGCGCGACGCACTGGCCAAGGCGGGCAGTGCAGGGCGGATTGACCTCACCCCGCTGGGCACGCAGCACGGGCTGTTCGCGATGCTGCCGGTGACCAAGGACGAGGTCACGCGCTTGCGCGAAGAACACGGAATCTACATGGCCGGATCGGGCCGCATCAATATCGCCGGTCTGACGATGGGCAACCTGCCCAAATTCATCGCCGCGCTGGCGGCAGTCGCAGGCTAGGGGCCCGCCTTTGCTCGATCGGCAGCCGGTGCTGGAAGGGGAGCGGCTGATGCTGAGGCCCTTGCACAGGGATGATTGGAACGCGCTGTTAGCAGTTGCCTCCGATCCGCTGATCTGGGAGCAACACCCCGCGCATGATCGCTGGCAAGAGCCGGTATTCCGGGCCTTCTTCGATGATGCGCTGGCGCAGGGCGGGGGGCTGGTGGCGATCGACAAGGCCAAAGGACAGAGCGCCGACGCGATAATCGGCTCCTCACGCTTTCAGGGGCTGGAGGAAGCCGGTGGCGGCTCGGTTGAGATCGGCTGGACGTTTCTGGCCCGCGCCTGCTGGGGCGGCCACTTCAACCACGAAATGAAGCGCCTGATGCTCGCCCATGCGCTTGCCAGCGTGGCCGAATGCCGTTTTCTGGTGGGAGAAAACAACAACCGCTCGCGCCGCGCGCTGGAAAACATCGGCGCAAAGCTGACCGACCGATGCGAGGAGCGGATCATGGCAGGCGGTGCGGTAATCCCGCACGTCACCTATGTCATCCGGCGCGAGGATTTCACTGCAGGGTTGCCAAGCTGACAGAAGGGACACTTCGTCCGCTTAGAAGTGGGCGGACAGGGGATGTGGGCTGAATTTGCGGTCCTAAACCGTGCAATAACGTTCGCGAGCCAGAGGACATCGACGATGGCAAAGAGCCGTCGTCCCAATCCCTTCGCGCCACAGCTTAGGAAAATCGGGAATGACCGCTTTCGGACAGATGCTAGGTGTGTGTGACGGTTCGGAAAGTGGTTGGAAAGGCGAACTGGGGTTTCGACCAAATGATTGGAGGTTGCGGTCATCGGGCCGGAGTGTGCTCTTTTGAAACCCCTGCACCCTGATTCCCCGTGTGCGCCATGACACCTCTGGAGCCTGAAAACAGGTCAAGCCCTCCGCGTGCACCGTGTGCGGGGTCGGCCTTCCAGGCTTCGAACTTGTGTCTCCCCCCGCCATTGGGCGTGCAGGGACATTTCGCAAACTGCCCGAATGGAAAGTGCCAGTCGAGCAATTGACACCGGTGTCGGAAACGTGAAAGGCCTGCGCTAGGGAATGGACGGCATCAGCAGGAAGCGTGCCGACACAAGAGAGGCAGCAAGGGTATGGCCTTCCGACATTGGGAAAAGCTAGCTAGGTTAGGTGTTGCGACGATCAGTGTCATTTCCGTCGCCTTGGTAAGCACTGCGCCCAGCGCTGCCTCAGAGGAACGTTTACCACGCCTGCTCGCAATCGAGAACGGCGCTCCGGACTTCAGCTATGCGGGTTATCGGTTCGGCTTGACGCCCTTGCCGACAGCACAAGGCACGATCATTGACGCGCGATTGCACGGCGTTGTTCCCGATGATGGGAAAGACGATGCAAAGGCCTTGCTTCACGCGATTGCCGCAGCTTCCCAGATCGACGGAAAGGTCACGGTGCAATTGCCCGCAGGCCGCATCCAGATTGGTGAGGTTATTCCTCTGGAGCGCAGCAATTTCGTTTTGCGGGGCACAGGCTCCGATGCTGGTGGAACGGAACTCTATTTTCCTCGCCCGCTCAAGATTGTCGACGATCCGGCGCGGCAGGAAGAGCTGCGCGGCTATCTGAAACATGAAAACAAGTTCGAGGTGATCCCGGACCAGAACATCAACTTCCTGTTTAGCGAGTATAGCTGGTCCGGGGGGTTTCTGTTGGTCGGCCCGAAAAAGGGCCGGCCGGTGTCTTATGATCCCGCGCGCGACCGCCGTACACCGGTTCTGGCCGATCCGGTTTCAGCGGCGCAATTCGCCCGGATGATCAAGGTCAAGGACGCCTCGTCACTCAAGGTTGGACAGGTGGTGCAGGTCCAGTGGTATTCAGTCGATGGCCCGGACAGCGCGATCCTGCGCTCAATGTATAGCGATCTTTCGGACTGGAATGAAAGCGAAGCGGGGACAGCTGCCCCGCTCAAGATCGGATCACATCACTGGACTTTTGCCAACCGGCCGGTCGTGGCGCAGCCGACACGGATCACCGCAATCAAGGGCAATGTCGTGACCATCGGCGATCCGCTGTTGCATGGTATCTCTACCGGTCAGCCAGCGGTGATTGCCGCCTGGGAGCATCTTGAAGAGGTGGGGATTGAGGCGATGAAGCTGACATTCCCCGACAATCCGTGGTTCGGCCACCACCTCGAAGCGGGCTATAACGGGATCTATCTGACCGGCCTATTCGATGGCTGGGTGCGCGATGTCGAAATTCACAATGCCGACAGCGGTATCCTGACGGACAATGCTGGCTCGATCACCATCGACACGGTCCGCACCACCGGCGAACACAAGGCCCATTACACAGTTCATGTCGGCGCGGTGCACAATGTGTTGGTGCGGGATCTGATAGCCGAGAACCCGGCGGTTCATCCCGTAAGCGTCAACACTCGCTCAACCCGTTCGGTGTTCCTGCGTGCTGACGTGCGCCAGGCTGCCATCATTGATCAGCATTCGGGATCCAACCATCAGAATCTGTTCGATCAGCTAACCTTGCATGTTGCGCCGTTCGCCACCGCCAATGGCTGGACTTACCGTCTGTGGGAGGGCGGTGGAGCACCCTATTGGAAGCCGGGGCACGGGCTTTATAATACTCATTGGAACCTCAAGCTGGTGTTTCCCGACACCGTGCCAAACGACGCGGTTGTTGCCATCACCAGCGGGCTTGAAGGGCCGGGAGCACGGATCGTCGGGCTGCACGGCAATCGTCGGCTGGCAGCGGATTACCGGCCTGCACCTTACATCGAAATGCAGAACGAGGCGGTCAGCTCTGCCCCGTCGCTTTACGAATATCAGCTCGCACTGCGCCGGGTGCGGATGAGGTGAAGCTGTGCCTTCCGACCGTGCGGCCCTATGCAACAGGCGGCGGCGCGATTGAGGCACGCTCAACCAGTTCTGACGGCAAGTGAACGAAATCGCTCGAAAAGCGGCGGCTGGGCAGGAAATCACCAACCAGTTTTTCCGCAGCGAGAACACCCATGTCGCGGATCGGCCAGCGGACCGTAGTGAGCGATGGCCAGACATGTGTGGCCGTGGGCGAATCGTCAAAGCCCACCAGCGACAGGTCGCGCGGGATCTGGAGGTTGCGCTCAAAGGCGGCGTGCATGACGCCTGCGGCCATTTCATCATTGCTGGCAAAGATCGCTGTTGGGCGCGGATCGAGGCTGAGTAGCAGGCGACCGGCAGAGCGGCCGGACTCGAAACGGTAATCACCCTGAGCACTATAATCTGGCGGAACAGGCAGGCCAGCTGCCTCCATCGCTGCATGAAACCCAAGTTCGCGCTCAGCTGCCGAACGGAACCCCTGCGGTCCGCGGACAAAGCCGATCCGCCGATGCCCCATCGCAATCAGCAGGCGGCACGCTTCCGTGACCGCGATCCTGTCGGTCGAGGTGACGCTATGGTCATCATCATCAAGCGCAGCCGAACCTACCCGGACAAACCGCACACCCATTGATCGGCACAGCGCGCCGATCTCGTCACGCTCTGAAATCGGAGGAAGGATGATGGCACCGATCGGGCGCTGCTGCTGAAGGAATGCGGCCACATCGTCGAGCATCGCGGGGGAGCGGCGGTCAACCGGCCGCACCATCAGCGCCAGCTCGCTGTGCCGGATGGCGTCGAGAATGCCGCGCTCGAAATTCTGCACCGTTTGTGCATTGGGATTGTCGTGTAGCAACACAATTGCAAAATTGCGCCCAAGTGCCAGCGCGCGTGCCTGCGGATTGGGGACATAGCCGAGAGCAAGGATAGCCTGCTCCACCCGTTCCCTTGTGGTGACGCTGAGTCCCTGCGAACCGTTGATGACCCGGCTGACCGTCTTCTTGGAAACGCCCGCCTGTGACGCGACATCATTGATAGTAGGCTTGCGGTTGGGCTGATTTGAACCGGATGACATGCTATGCCGTGTGTTCCTGATCCAGCGCTAACGTCAAGTGAAATGCACCCCTGCCGCGCCTGCCGCTACGGGCGACACACATGTAAGATCATGGATTGACACCGGTGTCAACGTGCGTCATGTTGATATTCGCAGAGGGGAATTGGGTCAAGCCATGAGCGACCACGGGAAAATTGCGCGGGCATTTGTCGACGCGCGGCGGGATGACACGTTGTTGCATGCCTATCCCGGGGCAATGCCTGCCTCCCTCGCTGACGCTTACCGTATTCAGGATCGGGCCATCGCCAGCGACGGCCGGTCAATCGGCGGCTGGAAACTTGGCCGGATTCGGTCGCCCGAGGCGAGCCAGTTTGGCGCCGAACGCCTCGCAGGACCGATCTTCAGCAATTCGATTGTGATCCCTGAGAACAGCGATCCCGTGGCGGTCCAAGTTCTGAGCGGCTTTGCTGCAGTCGAAGCCGAAGTCCTGCTACGGGTGTCATCGACGCCGCCAGCCAACCTTTCGACTGAGGACGCACCCAAATTCGTCGATGAGGTGCGACTGGGAATCGAAATCGCAAGCTCGCCCTTTTTAGGGATCAACCAGAATGGGCCCGCGGTCACGGTGTCGGACTTCGGCAATAATTTTGGACTGGTGGTGGGCCCGCCGATCCCAGACGCAATGGCGCCAGGCGCGCTGGACCAGCTCGCGGAGCTCACGATAGACAATGTCACGGTCGGCACTGGCCTTGTGGTGGATATGCTCGACGGACCGTTCGGTTCACTCGCCTTTCTCGCGCGCCTGCTAGCCGAACGCGGACGTAGGCTCGAGCCGGGGCAATGGATATCGAGCGGCGCGATCACTGGGGTGCATCCGGTCAGGCATGGGCAGCACGTGCGCGCCACTTTCGGAAGTGGCCTTGCCATCGAGTGCACCACTGTCCCGGCACTGCTGCCGGAGAGCGCGAAATGAGTAGCGCACCGTTCAGCAAGGACAAATCCGGCGCGATCGGGGCAGGCGCAGCGCTTGGGCGCCACCGCTGGCTGGTGGTCGCGCTGCTGTTTCTGGCGACCACAGTCAACTACATCGACCGCACCATGCTAGGCTTGCTCAAGCCGGAGCTTTCGCTCGAGCTTGGCTGGAGCGAGGATGATTACGGCAACATCGTAACCGCCTTCCAGTTTGCTTACGCCTTCGGCTTTCTGTTCATGGGCTGGCTGATCGACAAGGTCGGCCCGCGAATCGGCTATGCCATTGCGATAGGGATCTGGACGGTTGGCCATGCGGCGCATGGATTTGCATCTTCCATTGTGGCGTTCATGTCGGCCCGCGCTGTGCTTGGTGTGGGTGAAGCGGGGCATTTCCCCGCAGTCGTGCGCGCCAGCAGCGAATGGTTCCCCCAGAAAGAGCGCGCTTATGCGATCGGCTGGGTAAACTCGGCGACCACGATTGGTGTGATCCTGACCGCGCCGACATTGTGGTTGTGTATGGAAGTGATCGGCTGGGGATGGCGCGAGACTTTCATTTACACCGGAATGTTCGGCATTATGCTCGCGACAATTTGGTGGTGGGTCTATACCGCGCCGCGCCAAAGCCGCCGCGTGAACGCCGCAGAGCTTGAATGGATCGAGCATGATCCGCCCGAATCCGTGCAGCAGATCGGCTGGGGCGCGCTGGTCACAAAGCGCGAGGCATGGGCCTTTGCCGCAGCAAAGTTCCTGACCGATCCGGTCTGGTTCCTGATGCTGTTCTGGCTGCCGAGCTATTTCAGCGCCACTTACGGGATTGATCTCAAGGTTGTGCTGCTGCCGATGATTGGGATGTATCTCCTGTCGGATGTGGGGAGCATCGCGGGAGGATGGATGTCCTCACGGCTGATCCAGCGCGGCCACAGTGTCAATTTCTCGCGCAAGGTCACGATGATGTGCGCCGGACTTTGCGTTGTGCCCTTGCTGTTCGTCTCAGGGCTGGAAAACATGTGGTTGGCGGTGCTCCTGATTGGTCTGGCGCTGGCAGGGCATCAGGCCTTTTCCACCAACCTGCTCGCCCTGCCGCCCGATATGTTCCCCAAGCGTGCGGTCGGCTCGGTGATAGGTCTTGGCGGGTTCATGGGCGGGATCGGCGGGATGATTATGGCTAAGTCGACCGGGATGGTGCTCGATGCCACTGGAGGGGATTATTCGGTCATCTTTGCCGTGTGCACCACGGTCTATTTCGTCGCCGTTTTGGCGATCCATAGTCTGTCACCACGTCTCGCACGGGCAGAAATCTAGGTTTTGAATACCGAGAATTGAGCAACAAGCAAAGCGGCCGGCGCACGAATGACACCGGTATCAAAAAAATCAGGCAGGAGAGGCAAATGCACAAGAAAATCTGGCTCATGAGTTCGGCGGCATGTCTGGCAGTTGTTTGCCAGGAGCCCGCTTATGCCCAAGCCCAGCCCGCTGAGGCGGACAACGCGGATCAGGGTGAAAGCAGCACGATCATCGTTTCGGGTATCAGGGACTCCCTACGCAAGGCTGCGCAGGTCAAGCGTGACGCCGATCAGGTGCTAGATGTCATCACTGCCGAAGACGTGGGCAAACTTCCTGACGACAACGTCGCCGAAGCGCTCCAGCGCGTCACCGGGGTGCAGATCACCCGCGTGTTTGGCGAAGGGCAGGCGGTCAATATTCGCGGCCTCAATCAGGTGCGGGTCGAAGTTGACGGACGCACGCTACTGGGCTTTTCGGCACGGGTCTCGCCGCCGGAAAACGATAACCTCGGCCGTTCTTCCGGTCTTGATGCCGTGCCCTCTTCGCTATTTGGCCGCCTTGAAGTGGCCAAATCATCCATTGCCAGTCAGGTCGAAGGCGGGCTCGGCGGCACGGTGAACCTCAAAACTCCAAAGCCATTCGATTTCAAGAAGCCAACCATCTCGGTCAGCGCGCGGGGCACCTATTCGGACGAATCCGAACAGTTCGAACCAGCCTTCCAGGGCCTTTTCACCACCACCTTCGGCGGCGATGACCAGTTCGGTGTCTTGCTCTCGGGCGAGTATCAGAAGCGCACCTCGCGGCTCCAATTGTTCGAACGGAACAATTTTCTCCAGCGCAATAACGGCGATCCGACCGCAACCAATCGGCTTGCGCCGCTGCAACTGCAATATGAAAACGTGCTGATCGACCGTTCGCGTATCGGCGTGAGCGGAGCGTTCCAGTGGAAAGCGTCAGACAATCTGACCCTGACGGCGGATGCTCTCTATTCGCGGGTGGATGCCGATCGCACCAATCAGGCAGTGACCTTCATCCTGCCAACCAACCAGAACCTCAATTTCCGTAACCCGGTGTTCCAGGAGTTCGACGGTTTCCAGTACATCGTCTCCGCCCAGTCGACCGGACGCATCCGCACTCAGAGCCAGCGGCGCAAGGACCCGACCGATAACCTGCTGATCGGCTTCAATGCCAAATTCGACAGCAATGATGGTTTCACCGTTGAAGGCGACGCCTATTACAGCCGGGGTACGCTGCGGCAGGAAATCGAGGTCGTCGTACTCGACACGCCGTCAAACGTGATCGGGACTTTCGACTTCCGCAACGGCACGGTGCCCAGCCTCGTGCTTGAACGCCCGGCTGGCACGCCGTTCACTTTGACGGATCCCAGTGTTTACAACTTCCCAACCTCCGGCAACCTGACGCTGCGTGCCAACCAGCTGCCCGGCAATCTTGAAGAATACGCCGCTCGGGTCGATTTCGGTTATGAAGTGAGCGATGGCATCAAGCTCACGGCAGGCTTGCGCTATGTCGATCTGAGTGCCGACCAGACCTCGTTCCGCAGCCGCGGGCTGGCCACGCGCGCCGAACTCGAGCCGTTCTTTGTCGCGGGCGATCCGAATTTCCTCGGCAGCATCGACGGTGATTTTCCGCGCGAATTTGCGACCTTCTTCCCCGATCGCGACTTTCTGCTGGACCGGGTGCTGACCAGCGAGCCGGGCGACGGGCCGAACGGATTCGCCCGCAACAACCTGCGCGACTTCGTGCTGAACGAGAAGACCTATACCGGCTATGTCATGGGCAATGCCGAGTTCGACCTGCTCGGCCGGCCAGCCAAGTTCAATGCTGGCGTAAGGGTCAGTCATACGGAATTCCGTGCCAATACGCTGACACAGTTGCCGGGCAATGTGCTGGTGCCGACGATCGACACCAACAGCTTCACCAATGTGCTGCCCAGCGCCAACCTGGTCGTGAATGTCACGGATGATTTCCTGGTGCGTGTTGCCGCGTCGCAGACAATGCAGCGCGCGGGCCTTGCTGATCTTGCGCCGAGCACTTTCATCAACCCGACCAACCTCACGTCGGGCGGCGGGAACGCCCAACTGACGCCTCCGCTCTCGACCAACTTCGACATCTCGTTCGAATATTACACCGGCGGATCAAACCTTATTTCGGCGGCGGTGTTCTACAAGGATGTCAAAGATGCGATCAGCACCGGCACGATCCAGGAAGACATTATCTTCGAAGGCGCGCCACTGACCGTTCAAACTTCGCGCCCCTTCAACATAGACAGTGCCAAGGTGAAGGGTTTCGAAGTCGGCATTACGCAGTTCCTCGACTTCCTGCCTTCGCCGTTCGACGGGCTGGGGGTGATCGCCAACTACACCTTTGCCGATAGCGAGGACAGCGCAGGCTTCCCGCTGGTGGCGACCTCGAAGCATAGCTACAATCTCGTCGGGCTGTATGAGAAGGGCCCGCTTTCGGCCCGTGTCGCCTATAACTGGCGCGACGATGCAGTGTTCGAATTCACGCAAGGGCGACCCGACGTGATTGCAGCCTTGTCGCAGCTTGATGCCCAGATCGGGATCGACCTGACCAAGCAGGTCACCCTGCAACTGCTGGGCCAGAATCTGCTGCCACGTCAATCGGCAACGGTCGAGATCAGCAACTTCAATCCGATCGCGCTTAACAGTTACGCTCTTTCCGAACGTCGCTTCTCAATCGGCGTACGGGCTAAGTTCTAGCGCGACAGGCGCCAGCGGGTCGGCGGGATGCTTCCTTCCGGCCCGCCGCCTTCGGGCTGGCGCACCTGTAACAAAGACGACAAAAAGAACCGTGAAACTCCCATCGGAAAGCCCATCCCATGAAGATTGCCCTGATTATCGAGAACAGCCAGGCAGCCAAGAATGCCACTATTCATCAGGCTCTGGCCTCGGTGGTCGAGCCGTTGGGGCATCAGGTGTTCAATTACGGGATGTACACGCCCGAAGATAAGGCCTCGCTGACCTATCCGATGAATGGCCTGCTGGCGGGCATCCTGCTCAATTCCGGAGCGGCGGATTTTGTCGTCACCGGCTGCGGCACTGGGATGGGATCGATGCTGGCCTGCAACGCCATGCCCGGCGTATTCTGCGGCCTGCTGATCGACCCCACCGATGCCTTTCTGTTCAACCAGATCAACGCCGGGAACTGCATTTCCATGCCCTATGCCAAGGGCTTCGGCTGGGCGGCAGAACTGAACCTTGCCGATTGCTATCGCAAGCTGTTCGAAAACGAGCCGGGGCTGGGATACCCGCGCGAACGCGCCACCTTCATGGCGGCCAATCGCGGCGTGCTGGCCGATCTCAAGTCGGTGACCTGCCACGACATGCTGACCGTGCTTCGCAATGTCGATCAGGACTTGCTTCGGGCCGCGATTGCGAGCGAAAAATTTGCCGAATATTTCTATCCCAATTCGCAGGATGAGGAAATTTCAGGCCTGCTGCGCAGATTGTGAGTGCGATAATGGACAATCCATTCGACCTTTCTGGCAAGGTGGCCGTCGTGACCGGAGCCAATACCGGCATCGGACAGGGCATTGCCGTGGCACTGGCGCGCGCTGGGGCGGACATCGCGCTGGTAGCGCGCAGCGATGCCAGCGAAACCGCTGCGTTGATCGAGCAGGCCGGGCGACGGGTGGCCATCATCAAAGCGGATCTGGCGACGATCGAACCATGCGGGCGGATTGTCGATGAAACGATCCGCGAACTGGGCGGGCTGGATGTTCTGGTGAACAATGCCGGCATCATTCGCCGCAATGATGCGCTCGATTTCACTGAGGCGGATTGGGACGCGGTGCTCGATACCAACCTCAAGGTTGCGTTTTTCCTCGCGCAAGCGGCGGCGCGGTACATGGTCAGCCATGGTGGGGGCGCGATCATTAACATCGCCTCGATGCTGACCTTTCAAGGCGGCATCCGCGTGGCGAGTTACACCGCATCCAAAAGCGGGATCGGCGGGCTGACCAAGTTGCTGGCCAACGAATGGGCCGCGAAAGGCATCAACGTCAACGCCATTGCGCCGGGCTATATCGCCACCAATAATACCGCCGCATTGCAGGCCGATGTAGACCGCAATCGCCAGATCCTCGAACGCATTCCGGCGGGCCGTTGGGGGGAACCCAGCGATCTGGGCGGCGCGGCCGTCTTCCTCGCTTCGGACTCGGCGCGCTATGTGCAAGGCCACATCCTTGCCGTCGACGGGGGCTGGCTGGCACGCTGAATGACCGGGGTGGTTGCAAGTTTTGGGGAAGTGCTGCTGCGCTACAGCCCGCCAGCACCGCTGCTGCTGGCCCAGGCGCGGCAGTTGGAGATTTGCACCGGCGGTGCAGAGGCCAATGTCGCGGCCGCGCTGGCCCGCCTCAGCCATCGCAGCCGGATGCTGACGGTGCTACCCGAGAATGTCCTCGGCCAGCGAGCCAAGGCCGATCTGGCGGCGCATGGAGTGGATACAAGCCATGTCCTCCATCGGCAGGGGCGGATGGGGAGCTATTTCCTAGATGTCGCGAGCGGGCTGCGCACGGGCAAGGTCACCTATGATCGCCAACACAGCGCATTCGTGCAATCGGCCGCAGTGGACTGGCCGATTGCCGATTGGCTGGATGGCGTGTCCCACTTGCACCTTTCGGGGATAACCCTTGCTTTGAGCGAGGAGCTGGCCGACGCAACCCTCGCTTTAGCCATGGCAGCGAAAGCGATTGGTGCCACAATATCCTTCGATGGCAACTTCCGTGCGGCTTTGTGGGAGAGCTCGCAGCGCGACCCGCGCGTGCCGATCTCCCGCATGTTTGCTGTCGCCGATATCATTTTTGCCAATCATAAGGATGCGGGGCTCGTGCTGAGCGAGGAATTCAGCGGGGAGGGACCGGCGCGCAGGCGCGAGGCTGCGCTTGCACTGCTTGATGCCTTTCCCGGCATCGCAGCCATCGCGTCAACCGCGAGGACTATCGAAGATGCGGCGACCCATCATATTTCGGCCCGCATCGATACGCCGCAAAGTGCTGAGGAAACCGATACGTGGCGAATAGCCGCAATTGTCGACCGGATCGGCACCGGGGACGCCTATGCGGCCGGAGTTTTGCATACCTGGCTTCATGATCCAAAAGACCTTGTCAGTGCGGCAAGAAACGGGCTGGGTCTCATGGCGCTGAAGCATGCAAGCTGGGGCGATGCCTCACTTGCGTCGGCAGATGATCTTGCGGCCGTGGTTAGCGGCGCAAAGGATGTTGCAAGGTAATGATTGCCGGTTCGCCCAGAACCAACATCAGCGCACAGGCTTTCGGCGCGGGTCACTTATGGACGAACGCCTGAACGGCGATTTTCGGCAGTAGAATTACAGACACCCGCCGCCCGCTAAGCAGGGGCAACACTCTGCTATCCCCGGCGCGCACTTTGGCGTAGTCTTGCTCCAAGCATATGGCCTTGGGAGCCCATCATCGAAAAACGCCTGATCTATCGTTCGCAGCCATTCGGCTTTGACAAGTCCATGCTGGCGGGCATTTTGTCAGCAGCGCGGCGCAACAATCCGCAGCAGGGCATCACTGGCGCACTGATCTGCCGGCACGATGTTTATCTCCAACTGATCGAAGGCCCGGCGGAGGCGATTGATTCGCTTTACGCCCGCATACTGTCCGATGATCGTCACACCAACGTTGATCTGTTGCTGACAGAAGACATGGGCGAACGAATGTTTCCGGCTTGGGCAATGCTCGATGATGAAGCGCCATCGCTGTTCTGGTCAGCGCAGGATGTGGCCGCAGGCGCGCTTGAAAAAGCCAGCCCGGAAGAACTGCGTGCACCGTTTCTGCGGCTGAGCGCAGCCCATCCGGGTGCGGGTTAGACCGCAGTGACGAGGCTTTGCATCCGCTTGAGATAACGTGCCAGCACGTCGATTTCGAGGTTCACCTTGTCGTCCACCACCAACAGACCCAGCGTTGTCACGGCTGCTGTGTGCGGGATGATGTTGAGCAGGAAATCGCAAGTGCCATCCGCCCGGTCGCGCACATCGTTGACGGTAAGCGACACGCCGTTGACGGTGATAGAGCCTTTTTCCGCGATATAAGGGGCCATTTCAGCCCGCGCGCGGATTGCGACCTGCCAACTGCCGCCTTCCTGCCGCACCAGCACCACCGTGCCGACCGAATCGACATGGCCGGTGACGATATGCCCGCCCATTTCGTCACCCAGCCTGAGCGAGGGCTCGAGGTTCAGCTTTTCGCCTGCCTGCCACATGCCGGGGACAGTGCGGCTGACGCTTTCGCCAGACAGATCGACATCAAACCAGGCATTGCCCGCGCTCCCGCCGCGCTCGACCACCGTCAGGCATACGCCAGAACAGGCAATCGAGGCGCCAATATCGATCCGCGCCGGATCAAGCGGGGCCGTGATCCTAAGCCGCAAATCGCCGCGCTGTTCAGCCGTGGCGATGGTGCCGATGGCAGTGACGATACCGGTGAACATGGTGCGCGGGTTCCTCTTTAATCTCGAATGCGCAGATAGGCGCTGAAGGTGTCGCTGCCAAGCTGACGATGTTCGCGGCTGCGCCAGCGGCCGTGCGCTTCGGCAAGGCTAGTGATGTCTAGCGCGCCAAGGCTGCGGCGGCCATCGCCGATCAGGATCGGCGCGGTGTAAAGGTGCAATTCATCAACGAGATCAGCGCCGAGGAAGGCAGCAGCAGTGTCTGCCCCGCCTTCGACGTAGCAAGTGAGCACATCATGAAGGCTCGCGATGTCCTGCGGCGCGGCGATGCCGGTAACGCCGATAGGGGCAGCCCCGCGGGTCAGCACCACCCGCTGCGGGGAGCGCGCCTCAAGCCCTGGCAGGCGCACGTCGAGGCGCGGTGCATCCGTCCGCCATGTCCCGCCGCCCACCAGAATAGCATCATGCTGCGCGCGCATGGCGTGAACATGCGCGCGGGCCGCCTCGCCCGTAATCCATTGGCTCGTGCCATCAGCCATCGCGATACAGCCATCCAGCGATGTCGCCAGTTTCAGCGTCACCCACGGACGTCCTGCGCGCTGCAGCATCAAAAATCCGGCGAGGCTGGCGGCAGAAGCAGGGTCACCCAGCAAGCGAACGGCAATTCCCGCCGCTTCAATGCGAGCAATGCCTTGTCCAGCAGTGCGCGGATCGGGGTCGTGCTGTCCGATCACCACCCGCGCGGGCTTTGCAGCGACAATCAGGTCGGTGCAGGCCGGGCCGCGCGGCGATTGGTGCGCGCAGGGCTCCAGCGTGACGTAAAGCGTTGCTTCGGCCAGGATCTCAGCGGTCAAACCCGCCAGCGCCGCCGCTTCGGCGTGGGGGCGCCCCCCGGCGGCGGTCCAGCCGCGTGCGATCACCCGCCCCCGGTGGACCACCAATGCGGCAACCCCGGGATTGGGACGGGACAGCGGGCGCGCACGCAAAGCCAGCTGCGCTGCGGCAGCCATCCAGTCATGATCGGCAGGGATGGGGCCTGCAGCTATTGTTTGGCGCTTTCAGCCAGGCGCTGGGCCATTTCTTCGCGCTGCTTGGCCGCTGCGGCCTCTTCGGCAGCGCGTTCCGCATCGGCCTTGCGCTCGATGGCTTCGACATCCATCCCGGCGGCTGTTCCCAACGCCTTGTAAAGTTCGCGCTTGCGGGTCGCAGCGCGCTCATCTGCGGCGGCACGCAGGTCCTTGACCTCCTGATTGGTGCGGTTTTCAGCGACGATCTCGGCATCGCTGCGGGCCGGGTCGAGTGTGGTGATGTAGGTCACCTTGGGTCGTTCGGGCTCACCATAGACCGTGCTGCCAGACGCCCAATACAGCATGACAGCAACCGGCAGGATCGACAGCCCAAGGATGGGCCAGCGATAGGGCTGCGGCCGCCGGATCACAGTCCAGAAATCAGCAAGGCCGGGGGCCGGATTGAAGCGGGAAGGGGTCTTCATGCCGGCAATATAGGGCGCGTCGAGCGCGAAGGCAAAGGCTTCGCTTTACCCGAACGCGGCATACAGACTGCGACCATTTTCTTTCAGCCAGCGATCCGCTGCGGCAATCTCGCCTTCGAAGATTTGCCCAAGCAGCGTGTGAAACGCCGGGCTGTGATCGAAATGCACCAGATGCGCGACCTCATGTGCCACGACCGATCGGCGGACGTGATCGGGGGCCTGAACCAGCCGCCAGTTGATGCGGATGCGGCTGCGGTCGGAACATGATCCCCAGCGGCGCTGCGCGCGGCTCAGTGCGACCGGCACAGGTTGGAGCCCGGCTGCCGCGCAATAATCGTGCATGTCGGCTTCGCAAAGGCGCAGGGCTTCGGCTTCCAGCCAGCGGCGCAGGCGGGTTTCAAGCCCGGTTTGCGGCCCGCCGATATGCAGCGCCTTGTCTCCCAGCTGCGGACGCCGCGACGCGGCCGGGTCCCACGCCAGCCGCAGCATCTGGCCGCGATAGCGCACCTCGCCCCCGGGAAGAAGCGCGACACGGATCGGCAGCTTGGCCAGCTGATCCGTCAGCCACTCGGCGCGGGTGTGGGCAAACGCAATCGCCTCGCGCCCTTCGGCCCAGGCTGGCAGAGTGACTCGCACCGCGCTGCCATCTGGCGCCAGCCGTAGCGTCAGCCGCCGCGC
The DNA here is from genome assembly GCA_030731635.1 of Erythrobacter sp. Taxonomy (GTDB): domain Bacteria; phylum Pseudomonadota; class Alphaproteobacteria; order Sphingomonadales; family Sphingomonadaceae; genus Erythrobacter. Next base: position 18,477 of record JANQTR010000227.1, read on the forward strand.
ATTGCCGAGCCGTTTGAGCACAATCGGCACACGTTTCCCGCCCAGCTCGATCTCCGGCTCCAGCGGCGGACGGCGCAGCCAATCGATCATTCCGCGTCCTCTGCCACAGCGGCTTGGTAGTGCGCGCGCGGCGAGGGCCATTCGACGATGTGATGTTCAATTGGTCCGGCGTCGACCTCGCTGACGACGCGGCCGACCACCGATACGCCAGCTTGGCGAACCGCATCAGGGTCACCGCTTATCAGATAATGCCAGCCGGGCAGCGGGCGACCATCGGCGCGCAGACGATAGGCGCAGGTCGATGGCAGCCAACTGACCTGTTCCACAATCCGCAGCGTCAGCCGCAGGCAATCGGGCACGAACGCCTTGCGGTTGCGATAATCGCTGCATTTGGCGGTATTGGTATCGAGCAGGCGGCAGGCAATGTTGGTATCGAGGATTGCGCCTGTATCTTCATCCTCGATCTTGTGCAGACAGCATCGCCCGCAGCCGTCGCACAGCGCCTCCCACTCGGGGCGCGTCAGCTCGCCCAAAGGCAGCTGCCAGAACCGCTCTCTCAGCTCACCCATTTGCGAAGTTCCGCCGCTACTGCCTCGCCGCCCTGATCGACCGGCAGCGTTGCCAGCGGTTCGCCGTCAGGACCGAACAGATAGACGATATTCGAATGATCAACGAGGTATCCGCCGCCTTCGACGGCTGCACCCTTTTGATAGAACACCTTGAACGCCTTGGCAGCGGCGGCGATTTGTTCGGGCGTGCCGGTCAGGCCGATGATGTCGGGTGAGAAGGCGGCGGCAAATTCGCCCACCACCTTTGCCGTATCGCGTTCGGGATCGATCGTGATGAAAATCGGCTGGGTCTTCGCCGCCAGATCAGGGTTGCTGGCCTTGAGCACTTTCAGCCCTTGCGCCACACGCTGCATGTCGGTGGGGCAGACATCGGGGCAGAAGGCATAGCCGAAATAGACGATCCGGTACTTGCCGGAAAAATCACTCCAGCGCACTGTGCGCCCATCGCTGGCCGTCAGCGCAAAATCGCCGCCGATTGATGCGCCAGCCAGTGGTGGTTCGGGCGCCGGCGACGATGCACCGCATCCCGTCAGTGCGAGCGCGACTGCCATCGTCGGTGCCACCAGAAGGGCAAAGGTTGCAGAAGGGGTGTTGATGCGGTTCATGCTCTGCTAACTGCTCGCTTGCGAAAGGCGCGAGGCTTGCCCCGCGCGGCGCCATATAGCAAATATGTGGCAGGAAATGCGAAAGGATCAAACCATGGCGGTCGATGTTGTGCGCAAATTAGGTGCTCGTCGCCAGATTGCGAGGGCAATCTTGCCGGTATTGGCGCTGGCGCTTGCCGTTCCCGCAGCGGCACAGTTCCAGTCCGAAGGCTATCAGTTCCTTGAGGCGGTCAAGGATCGCGATGGCGACAAGGCCACCGACATGCTGAGCAAGCCGGGCACCCAACTGGTCAATACCCGCGATATTACCAGCGGTGACACCGGGCTGCATGTGGTGGTTGCGCGCAGCGACGCCTTGTGGATCCGGTTTCTGCTGCAACGCGGGGCTGATCCCAATATCCGCAACAAAAAAGGTGTGAGCCCTCTGCAGCTCGCCACCGCGATGGGCTTCACCGAAGGGGTTGAGGCATTGGTAAAAGGCGGTGCCTTGATCAATGTCAGCGACCAGACCGGGGAAACCCCATTGATCGCCGCCGTCCACGCCCGCAATGTGCAGATGGTGCGGCTGCTGCTCGAAAAGGGCGCAGACCCCGATCACAACGACAATTCGGGCCGTTCAGCACGCACTTATATGGAACTGCTTAACGGCAACACCTTGCTGAAGCAGGAATTCGCCAACGCCGATGCAAAGCGGACCGAGGCGGGAACCAAGCGCGATTACGGGCCTTCCTTCTGATATGAACACGACTTCTCCCGATTTTGCCGACCTGACGCTGGATGAACTGCGCATCGCGCTGGCGCCGGATATTGCCGCTTCGGCGATTTTCGATGGCTGGAACGAAACCGCGCTGATTGCCGCTGCAGAAATGGCAGGCTGCGACGTTGATGTGGCAAAGCTGGCATTTCCGGGCAGCGCCGCGATGGACATGGTCGAAGCGTGGATTACCAGCGTTGATCAGGCGATGGAGGCCGAATGGCCCGCCGAACGCCTTGCCACGCTGAAAATCCGTGAACGTATTCGCACGCTGGTCGCATTCCGGCTGGATGCGGTGGCGCATATCGACGAAGCGGTGCGCCGTGCACTTGCGGTGATGGCGCAGCCACAGAACGCGCGCCGTTCGCTGCGCCTCGGCTGGCGTTCGGCCGATATCATGTGGCGATTGGCAGGGGATACCGCGACCGATTACAATCACTACACCAAGCGCGCGATCCTAGCGGGCATTTACTCCGCAACGCTGGCGGTGTTCGTGAACGACGACAGCGATGGCAAGGCCGATACCCATGCCTTTCTCGAACGCCGGATTGATGGCGTGATGCGGTTCGAAAAGGTCAAGGCGCAGTTCCTCGGCAAAGACCGCGAGCTGCCGAGCGTGACGCGGTTTCTCGGGCGGCTGCGCTACCCTTCAAGGTAAGTCGGGGATAGGCCTTCGGGGCTTGTCGTCTCGCCAGTATTGTTGTCCTATGACGCTCATCAGAGTCGCGCAGCCCTGCGCGCAAGCTTTTGATGCAGAAGGAACGTTTCGATGGCGGGTTCGCTCAATAAGGTCATGCTGATCGGCAATTTGGGGGCCGATCCCGAAATTCGCAGTTTCCAGAACGGCGGCAAGGTCGCCAACCTGCGGATCGCTACGTCGGAATCATGGAAAGATAAGGCGACCGGCGAACGCAAGGAAAAGACCGAGTGGCACACGGTCGCGATCTTTTCCGAAGGGCTGGTCAGCGTTGTCGAACGCTACCTGAAAAAGGGCAGCAAGGTTTTCGTCGAAGGCAAGCTGCAAACCCGCAAATGGCAGGACCAGAACGGGCAGGATCGTTACAGCACCGAAATCGTAATTCAGGGCCTTGGCGGCACGCTGACCATGCTTGACGGCGCCCAAGGCGGCGGCGGTGGCGGCATGGGTGGTGGCGGTAGTGGCCGCTCGGGCGGCGGTTATGGCGGCGGCGCATCAGGCGGCAGCAGCGGCGGTTGGGATCAGGGCGGGGGCAGTTCGTCGGGCGGCAGCGGCGGCGGCAGCGGCGGCTACGATGATTTGGACGATGACATTCCGTTCTGATCGGAGGCAGCTTTCCCGGGCAGCGGGATATCGGCGCTCTGCCTCAGAGCGGACCCACCGTCAGCGGTTCCAATGCTCTCATCTTTTTTATCAGCGTTCTACGACCTTGTCTGACATCGGAGCGAGCTTTGCCAGCAGGCGGTTCTGCGCGCCAAATGGCACCCCTTCCTCGCGCATGGCTGCCTGCAGGTTTTCGACCAGCGCGTTGAGATCGGCTTTGGTGGCCCCCAACCCCGCGTGGGATGTGCGCATATCGCGCCCGCTATATTCGCAGCCCGCGCCGAGCAGGTAGCAGAACTGTTCATCCAGTGTGCGCTTCAGCCGCACCATGTCATGTGCCGCAAAAATACCGGCGATGCGCGGGTCAGCCTCGCTCAGCTCAACTGTGCGGATCGCGATCCGGCGAATCCCCTCACGCCCGCCGAAGTCGGCGACCAGTTGCGCACTGGTGTAGGGCGCCGCCCCGGAATTGGCGTTGTCCTGCGTATAGGGATCAACGGGAAACTCCCCCGTTTCAGGATCGCGCACCTTTTCCTCGACCCCGAACTCGGCGTCCCAGTCAATTCCTTCGGCAGGGGCCTGTTGTAGGAGCATAAGCACAGCGGCGGCGGACATCAGCATGGGAACACTCCTGCCTAAGAATCAGAACGCGATCTGCGCGGACAGAAAGCCGCCGCGCTGATCGGAGAAGGTGGCGATCGAGCCAAGGTCGGCATAGGCAGCGCCCAACGTGACATGATCCGTGACCGCATAGGCAGCGAATAGATCCATCCAATCGTCTTCGCCAAGGCCGAGATTGTCGGGCTTGCTGCGATATTCCGCCCCGATCACCGCGCGGCGCGACAATTGGTAGCCAAGCGAACCTTCGAATTGCACCCGGTAGCCCGCGCCCGCAGCGCTGCCAAAGCCAAGCAGGCCGAGCTGGTTTGCTTCGGTATAGCGTAGCGTCGCATTGACTAGCAGGCTGCGCGCCAGCAGCAGCTTCGTTGCGCTGAGGGTATAATCGGTGCCGCTGTCATCCGCCGCGCCGAGCGCGCGAACGATTCCGCCGTCGCGGTTGCGCTTGTGTTCGATCCCTACGGCAATCTGCGGCAGCCATGCCTCGCCATAGACAAGATCGCCTGCCACCCGCAGCTTGGCCCCATAGGTTTCTTGATTGAAGGTATAGCCTTGCCCCAATCCCAGCAATGCACCGGCATCACGGGTGTCGAAATCAGCGCGGGCAAAGGATAGTTCGAGCCGGTCGCCAAAGCCTATCGCGGCGCCGTAGCTGCGCCAGCCGAAATCGGGTAGTTCAATCGCGGTCACATGGCCCGAAACGCCGATCCCGCCGGGCGTCTGGCGTCCGGCGATCGTCGCCCAGCTCGCTATGCCGCCGCCCGATCCGCCTTCGACGGTGCTTATCCCGTTGGTGAGCAGCAATTTGCCACCTTCGAACGCGCGCAGCTTGCCGATCCGAATGCCGCTATCACCCACCGCGCTCGTCTGCCCGAGTGGTTGCAGCGCGCGGATCGTCGGTGCAGCAGCGATCGGCGCAGGAGCGGTAGTCACCGCAGCCGCCTCCTCTTCCAGCACCTTTGCATAGGCAATCTGCGGAGCGGCGGGGGCTTCAAGGGGGGCAGCAGTTCCGGCTGCAGCTTGGCACAGCACCAACATAGAGGGAGCAAGTAACACCATGCGACACAGCGTTAACGCCGGAACGTAAATTGCTCCTAAACCAAGAGGCGAGGGTTTTTTAAGATGTGCCGGTTAAGCGCCTTATTCAGTCATGACCTTTCGTTGGCCTTCTCGATTCAAGTCTTCCGCTGTCGCTGCATGCTTTGGCGTGCTTGCGGGCACAGCGTTTGCCGTACAGGCAGCAGGCGAACCGAGCGTGCGGGTGCAGGTGGTTGACGTCAACGGCCTGCCGGTGCGCGACGCCGTGGTGGAACTGCACAGCGCGCGCGGCACCGCTGGTCCAATTCGCTTTCCCTGGAAAATGGGCATGGCGCAAAAAAGCCTGCAATTTACCCCCGGCACACTGGTGGTGGCACAGGGCAGCACGGTAGCCTTTCCCAATCTCGATCAAGTACGCCATTCGATCTACAGCTTTTCCAAGCCTGCGAAGTTCGAGATTGAATTGTATGGTCGCGATCAGACCCGCACTCAGACCTTCCCGATTACCGGCAGCGTCAAGCTGGGCTGCAACATCCATGACCAGATGCGGGGCTATATCCGGGTCACCGACACGCCGTTTGCTGGCAAGACCGATGGCAATGGTTATGTCACGCTTGAAGGGATGCCTGCGGGCAACGCCACCCTGACAGTGTGGCATCCGCAATTGCGCGCGCCGGGCAACGAATCGAAATCGGCTTTCAATGTGACTGGCCCAGCGCAGGGTCACAAAATCAAGGTCGCGCTTCGATGAGTGCGGGTTTCGCTCAGGCAAAGCCGTTCATGCAAAGGCTGGCCCGGATTGCCCAGCTACGGTTCGGATCACTGCGGCTGCGTATTGCCGTGCTCTATGCCTCGCTGTTTGCTGTGGTTCTTGCGGTGGTCGTAACGCTGGCGGGCAGCGGATTGACCCGCTTTGCTGAGGCTAGCGCCGCAGGTGATCTGGCTGCCAATGCCCGGGTGTTCGATGAAATTCTCGCAGCGCGTGCCCGGCAAATGGGTGATCAGGCGGGCGTGTTGGCGCATGATTTCGGCTTTCGCGAGGCTGTGGCAACCGGCGATGCGCCAACTATTGCCAGCGCGCTCGATAGTCTTGAAGCGCGGGTGAGCAGCGATGCCGCCTTCGTGCTGACGCTTGATGGCGAGGTGCTGGCGGCGGGCGATACCGGCATCCCCGCGCCCGAAGCGCTGTGGAGCCAGCTTGACGCTGGCGAGACGCGCGGGATTATCGCATCGGGCAATGGTCTGGCGCTTGCCGCTGCCGCGCCGATCGAGGCACCAGACCTGATCGGCTGGCTGGTAATTGCTCAGCCGCTTGACCGTGCCGAGCTTGACCGGCTGGTAGAACTCGCCCCGATTGCGCTGGAAGCGCAGGTCATCGAAGCCACCCAACAACCCCAATGGCTGCGGTCGGCTGAGACTGGTGCGGTGTTCGAACGCGCTGAGGCGGAGCGGATGCTTTATCATGTGTCCGATCTTGCGGTGTTGCAGGAAGGCATTGCGCCCCGGCTGGTGCTGCGTCACTCCCTAGACCAGTCGCTCGCCGCCTATGCCAGTCTCAAATGGCTGCTCGCCGCCTTGGCCGTAGGCGGGATCGTGCTGGTGCTGGCGCTAAGCTTGCGGGTGGCGCGCAGCGTGACCGAACCCTTGCAGCAACTCGACGAGGCCACTCGGCTGATTGGAGAAGGCCGCGAGATTGCGCTCAGTATCGATACTGATGACGAGATCGGACGGCTCGCTGGCAGTTTTACCCAGATGGTCACCGCGATCGCGGAGCGTGAACGCCAGATCATCCATGTCGGCCTGCATGACGGTTTGACCGGTCTGCCCAACCGCAAATTGTTTACCGAACAGCTCGCTAATGCCCTCACCCGCCGCCGCGACGGCGAACAGGTGATGATCGCCTATGTCGACCTTGATGACTTCAAGATGGTCAACGACACGCTCGGCCATCCGGCGGGTGACGCTCTTTTGCGCATGGTGTCCGATCATCTGCGCGAAGACCATCCCGATGCGCTGATTGCGCGGCTGGGCGGTGATGAATTTGCCATTCTGATCGATGGAATTACCGAGGCTGACAGTCTGGGCGGACTAGCTGACGGATTGCAGCGCTGCTTTGAACGCCCGATTACGGTCAACGGCCAGAATGCCGCCTGCGGGGCCAGCATTGGGATCGCGATGGCCCCCGGTGACGGCACGGACGGCGTTGCCCTGATGAAGAATGCTGATCTGGCGCTTTACCGTGCCAAGCATGAGGGCAAGGCGACTTACCACTTCTTCGAGCCCTCTCTTGATGAAGCCGCGCGGCATCGCCGCCAGCTTGAAATCGATCTGCGCAGCGCGATCCGCGATGGTGAGTTTGAACTCAATTTCCAGCCGCTTTATAGCTTGGTCGAGCGCCGCCTGACCGGATTCGAGGCGTTGATCCGGTGGAACCACCCGACCCGCGGGCGGATCAACCCGCTGGAATTTATCGCGTTGGCCGAAGAAACCGGGCTGATTATTCCGATTGGCGAATGGGTAATCCGCGAAGCCTGCCACCATGCCAGCACCTGGCCCGATGATGTCTCGGTCGCGGTCAATGTGTCGCCCAAGCAGTTCATGGCCGCAGGCCTGCCCAGCACAATTCTTCAGGCGCTGGCAGCAAGCAGCTTGGCGCCGCAGCGGCTCGAGCTTGAGATCACCGAGAGCATTTTCATTAGCGATGTCGATGTAACGCTCGCGACCTTGCATAGCCTGCGCAATATCGGCGTGCGCATTGCGCTCGATGATTTTGGAACGGGCTATTCGTCGTTGAGCTATCTGCGCTCGTTCCCGTTTGACAAGGTCAAGATCGATCGCAGCTTCGTCAAGGATCTGGGCACCAGCAATAATGGCCACGCGATCATCCGGGCAATCACCACGCTTGCCGATGCACTGGGAATGGAGACGCTGGCCGAAGGGGTGGAGGATATCGCCCAGTTCGAAGTGCTCGAACGCGAAGGCTGCCGCCACATCCAAGGTTTCCTGTTTTCGCGCCCGGTGGATGCCGGCGCCGTGGCGGGCTTGCTGCGCGACGGTGCGGGTTACCAGCGCCAGCTGCGCGCTTGAACGGCACTCCGCCTACGCATTGGCTGGACCGCGCGCGCTCACTCCTTCTTTAGCGCTGCCAGCATCGCCGCCAGCGGTCCGTCCTGTTCACCCTCGGCCACAATCCCCGCAGCTTGGCGCGCCGCAGCGGCATTCGGCCCTTCGGCATAGGGATCGATAGCAAGGCCCAGCGTCTGTGCCACAGCTTCACCCAGATCGAACATTTCACCGGTGAAGGCGATTTCGTCGCAATCATCGGCTTCAAGCTCGATTTCGCGTTCTTCGTCTTCCGTCATCGGGCGGCCGCTGTCTTCGACGAAGCGCAGGTCGACCGGTTCATCGATGATGACAGGAAAATCCTCGGTCGAGATAGCGCAAGGTTGCAAGATGTCCGCCCGCAACCGCCCGGTTGCGCGGATCGCGCGGGGTTTCTGATCGAGCGCAATTTCGGCCCTGAGCGAATGTACCGCGCCCAGCCCGAACCGTGCTGCCAGCGCTGCACGCTCTTTGTCGGTCGCTTCGATCACCACCGCGCCAGCCGGCAAGGGCCGCGCCTTGATCATGCGGGTCAATTCAGACGGGGGCAGCGGTGTCTCGCTCACCAGATCGCACTCGCTTTGAGCATTTCTTCGTCGCTGAACCGGGCAAGCCGCTGTGAAAGCTTCATCAGGCGTTCGGCCACCATGGCCGCGCTGACGGCTTCGTTGGCCCCGTCGGTAAAGGTCACATTGCGGCCCACTGCGCCGGTCAGCTTTTCCATATCACCGGCATTGAGCGCGCTGCGATAGGCGCCCAGCCTGCCGCCCAGCACGCTCATCAGCTTGCCAACACGCTTGCCCACTACCACGTCATTCACCCCGAATTCGCGCAGTTGCCCGTCCATATCCTCGACAAACAATTCAGCAAGCAGGGCGCTTTCCGCGCGCAGATCCGACGCTTCGATCCGCACCATAACTGTGCTCAGGACAGCGGTGATCAGGTCGAACCGCCCAGCCACCGTGTCGGCCACCGAACAATCGGCATAATAGGCCGGATCGCGGGCCAGTTCGATCACGCGGTGCCACAGCGGACGCACGTTTTCGCGCGGGTCCGGGGCAGTGCCGAGCAGGCGGGAAAGGAAGGACATGTGTTCAGGTGCCTTTCGCGGGCGAGGGAATAGAAACAATCCGGGCGGCAGCGACCCGCCAATCATACGCAAACGCACAAAGCGCGGATGCGTTCAACCGCAGTTCAACCCGCGTGCGCCACCGCTGCGCCATATGGTGCGTTGCAAGCGCGCGACTAGCCCCTTAAAGCGTTTGCCCCAAGGGACAAAGTGCGCAGGCGCGCGCCGCAAGACGGGACAAACACGGTTTGACGCAGATGAACAAGGCAAGTCTGGAGAAATCAGGCGCTCGCAAGCTCAAGGCGGCAGTGCTGCTGGCTGGGATGGCGGCAATGCTGCCCGCCTGTGCTTCGATCCGCGATTCGCGCGGCTACATCGTCGATCCGCTTCTGACCGACGCGATCCAGCCCCGCATCGACAACCAGCAATCGGTTGAAAGCACGCTCGGGCGGCCGACCTTTACCAGCCAATATGGCACGCCGACCTGGTATTATGTGGCTAGCATCACCGGCCAGCGCCCGTTCAATCGTCCGCGCATCAAAGAGCACAGCGTCTTGGCGGTGCAGTTCGACGAAGCAGGTCGGGTCGCCAAGGTTGAGCGTAGCGGCGTTGACCGCGTAGTGTTCCTCGATCCGAATGGCGACAAGACCCCGACGCTGGGCCGCGAACGCGGCTTTCTTGAAGACCTGTTCGGCAATATCGGTCAGGTTGGCGGCGCAGGCCTGCCGGGCGGCGGCGCAGGCGGTCCATAGGCTTTTGCTGACCGCGAACGCTTGATCCTGCGGCCATGCGCGCCATATTCGCTGGCATGAACAGCGATCCGGCGAGCCACGGCCTTATCCAGTGGCACGGCACCACCATTATCGGCGTGCGGCGCGGCGGTACCACCGTCATTGCAGGCGACGGGCAGGTGTCGATGGGCAACACCGTGATGAAACCCAATGCGCGCAAAGTCCGCCGCATCGGCGATGGCAGTGTGATGGTGGGCTTTGCCGGGGCGACGGCTGATGCCTTTACCCTGTTTGAGCGGCTGGAGAAAAAGCTCGAACAGCATTCCGGCCAGCTGATGCGCGCCGCGGTCGAACTCGCCAAGGACTGGCGCACCGACAAATACCTGCGCAATCTTGAAGCCTTGATGATCGTCGCTGACAAGGACACGCTGCTGGTGCTGACCGGTAATGGCGATGTGCTCGAACCGGTCGGAGAGATTGCGGCGATCGGATCGGGCGGCAATTTCGCGCTCGCCGCCGCCCGCGCGCTGGCCGATTACGAAACCGATGCCGAGACGATTGCGCGCAAGGCCATGGCTGTTGCGGCAGAAATCTGCGTCTTCACCAATGGCAATCTGACGGTTGAGACCGTTTAACCCCTCCCGCCTTCCCGGAACAGCATGACCGAAAACCTCACTCCCAAGGCGATTGTCGCCGCACTCGATGAACATATTATCGGCCAGGCCGATGCCAAGCGCGCGGTTGCTGTTGCGCTGCGCAATCGCTGGCGGCGACAGCGGCTCGGCGCGGATTTGCGCGACGAGGTGACGCCCAAGAACATCCTGATGATCGGCCCGACGGGCTGCGGCAAGACCGAGATCAGCCGGCGGCTGGCGAAACTGGCCGAAGCTCCGTTCATCAAGGTTGAAGCGACCAAGTTCACCGAAGTCGGCTATGTCGGGCGCGATGTCGAACAGATCGCGCGTGATCTGGTTGAAGAGGCGATCCGGCTGGAAAAGGAACGCCGCCGCGAAGCGGTGCGCGAGGCCGCATCCGAGGCGGCGATGGACCGGCTGCTGGTGGCGCTGGTTGGCGATAATGCCTCCGAAGCGACCCGCGAAAGCTTCCGTCAGCGGATCGTCCAGAACGCTATGAATGATGTCGAGGTCGAGATTGAGGTCAAAGACGGTCCGTCCGCGCCCTTCGATATGGGCAATATGGGCGGTCAGATCGGGATGATCGACCTCAGCGACATGATGGGCAAGGCGCTTGGCAAGAAGCCCACCCGCCGCCAGAAACTGCGCGTGCCCGATGCCTGGGACCGGCTGGTCGATGAAGAAGCCGACAAGCGGCTCGATCAGGATGATGTCGCGCGCGTTGCGTTGGCGAATGCTGAAACCAACGGGATCGTGTTCCTTGATGAAATCGACAAGATCGCGGTCAGCGATGTGCGTGGCGGCAGTGTGTCGCGCGAAGGCGTGCAGCGCGATCTGCTGCCCCTGATCGAAGGCACGACCGTAGCCACCAAGCATGGCCCGATGAAAACCGACCATGTGCTGTTCATCGCGAGCGGCGCGTTCCACGTGGCCAAGCCTTCTGACATGTTGCCCGAATTGCAGGGGCGCTTGCCTATCCGGGTCGAACTGCGCGCGCTGACCGAGGCGGATTTCGTCCGCATTCTCAGCGAAACGCGCGCCAATCTGGTGGCGCAGTACAAGGCGCTGCTGGGCACGGAAGATGTGACGCTCGACATTACCGAGGATGCCGTGGCCGAAATCGCCCATATCGCCGCGCAGGTTAACGCCAGCGTCGAAAACATCGGTGCGCGGCGGTTGCAGACGGTGATGGAGCGACTGCTGGAGGAAATCAGCTTTGAGGCTGAAGATTTGAAGGGTCAAACCGTCAAGGTCGACGCCGCCTATGTTAAGGAACGGCTGGCCGGGCTCGCAGGCAATACCGACCTCAGCAAGTATATCCTGTAATGGTACGGCCCCCGGTCAGCGATCTTGCAGGGATGCTGGCGGGAATGGCCCCGGTGCTCAACGCCGATCCTTGGCAGTTCCTGGTGGTCGAGGGCGCGCTGCCCGATGATCCCTTTGCGCTGATCCGCGAGGACGAGGGCATCACCGCGATCATCGCCGGGGCAGGGGAGGGCGCCGCCTTCGCCCGGATCACCCTGATGGTGCATTCCGCGCTTGACGGGGTGGGGCTGACAGCTGCTGTGTCCGGCATCCTCGCCGAGTCGGGGATTGCGTGCAATATCATCGCGGGGTTCCACCACGACCACCTGTTCGTGCCGTGGGAACGCCGCGACGAGGCGCTGGAACTGCTCCAACGCCTCGCACAGGCAGGCTGACTATTCCCCCAGCAGATATTTCTCCCAGAACATAAGCTGAGCAAGGAAGGCGTAGTCGGAATTGGCCTTCTTGCGGAAGCCGTGGCCTTCATCGGCGGCGACCAGATGCCATGCCTGGCCGCCATTGGCACGGATTGCCGCGACCATCTGATCGGCTTCGGATTTGGGCACGCGCGGATCGTTGGCACCGGTGATGACGAACATCGGCTTTTCGATCTCACTCACGCGGGTCAGCGGGCTGATTTCCGTCAGCTTGGCGCGCTGCACCGGATCGCGCTCGTCGCCATATTCCACCCGGCGCAGATCCTGCCGGTAGGGGTTGGTGTTTTCAAGAAAGCTGACGAAGTTGCTGATTGCCACGGTGCATTGTGTCGCCGTCAGCTTGTCCTTCAATTGCACGGCGGCGGCATAGCACATGTACCCGCCGTATGATCCGCCGGCCAGGCCGACGCGGGCCGCATCAACCGCTGGATCGGCGCGCACGGCGTCGATCAGCGCGGCCATGTCTTTCACCGAATCCTCGCGCTTGAACGGGCCATTGTCCAAGCTGACGAAGGTTTTGCCATACCCGGTCGAGCCGCGCACATTGGGGTAGAATATCCCGATCCCGAGTTCGTTGAGGTGGTAATTGTTGCGGCCTTGAAAGCCGGCGGTGCTCTGCCCTTCGGGCCCGCCATGGACACTGACAATCATCGGGCGTTGGCCCGGAAATTTCGCTGGATCAGGCAGGTAAAGCAGGCCCGAGACCTCCAGCCCATCAAAGCTTTTGGTCGTCACGATGCGCGGTTCGACATTCACGCTGGCGTCTAGTCCGCCGGTTTCGCTCTGCGTCCAGCGGGTCAGCTGCATAGTTGCAGGGTCGAGCGACCAGACATCGGCGGCGCTTTTTGCCGAACTGAATGAGAAGCCAAGCTCACCCCAGGGGGCAAATTCCAGCCCGCCGATCTGGCCTGCGGGCAGGGCATCGACCTTGGTCACCTTGCCGCTTTTCACGTCCATGATCCGCAACCGGGCGGTGCCCGCTTCGTTCACGACATAGGCGATGGTATTGCCATCATCGGATAGAGCGAACCCGTCCACATCCCATGTTTCACGTGAAACAGGGCTAAAGGTACCCGAGACGGGGTCTAGACGGCCCAAGCGCTGGAAATCCGACCCCTGATCGCTGGTGACCCACAGCGTGCCATCGGGCGCGACTTCAAGCGAGCCATAGGCGATTTCGGCGGCTGGATCGCCAATCGGCGCCATCGCTTTGCTCGCAAGGTCGAGCCTGTAGAGATCAAGGTTCTGCACGGATTGGTAATCGGCGACATAGGCGGTCTGCTTGTCGGGGGAAAAGCCCAGCAGCGCCCAACCGCCGCCCTGGCTTTCATGCACGATCCGGGTGGAAGCGGGATCGCGGGGGTTCATTACGTAAAGGTCCGAATCCACACCATTGCGGCGGGTTGAGCTGAACCCGATCAATTCCCCGTCGTTGCTCCACCCGCTCAATCGGTTCTGGCTCTTGCCGTCGGTCAGCAGAGTCAGGCGCCCATCTTTCAGAGCGTGGAGCTGGAAATATTCATCCCCACCGCGATCTTTGCCCACAAGGATGACGTCACCCTTGGTCGGGGCATAAGAACCGCGCACTGGCTCATCTTCGAAAGATATCTGCGTGCGCGCGCCCAGCGGCATTTCGACCCGGTGGAGCTGCGGCACATTGGCAAAGCGGGTGGAGATCAGCACCGCACGGGCATTCGGGTCCCACCCGGCAAAGCTTGCGCCGCGCGCTTCGAGATAGGGGCGGGCTCGCTCTGCCATTTCCAGCGGGATCGGCGGCATGGCTTCAGCCGTGAGCGCAGCGGGGGCGGGCACTGCGGGCGCATTGGTGGCAGGCGCGTCCTGCGCCGCAAGCGGAACGGCGACGGTGGTTAGCAACAGGGCAATCAAGCGGACATGGCGCATCTAGGGTCACCTTTTCTGGTTGAAGATTGCCAGAAGGGTAACCGCATGGCCCAAGCCAAGCAATGGCGCAGCTACTCGGCTGCTTCGGCCTTTGAGCCGACGCCATCATCGCTTTGTTCGTTTGCCTGACGCGCCCACATATCGGCATACAGCCCGCCATGGTTCAGCAAATCGGCGTGGCTGCCGGTTTCCACCATCTGCCCATGATCGAGCACCAAGATCCGGTCAGCATCCGCAATCGTCGACAAGCGGTGCGCAATCGCGATCGTCGTGCGGCCCTTGGCGATGCGCCGCAGCGTGGCGAGGATTTCCTGCTCGGTACGGGTGTCCAAGGCGCTGGTGGCTTCATCAAGCAGCAGGATCGGCGGGTTCTTCACCAGCGTGCGCGCAATGGCGACGCGCTGTTTCTCACCGCCCGAAAGTTTCAACCCACGTTCGCCGACCATTGTTTCAAACTTCTCAGGCAAGCGATTGATAAGCGGGGTCAGCGCGGCATCGCGCGCGGCCTGTTCAATCTTGGCCTGATCCGCACCCTCGGCCCCATAAGCGATGTTGTAGGCAAGGTTTTCGTTGAACAGCACCGAATCCTGCGGAACGATGCCAATCGCGGCGCGCACGCTCGCCTGCATCACGCTTGCAATATCCTCACCACCAACCAGAATGCGGCCTTCTTGCGGATCATAGAACCGGAATAGCAGCCGCCCGATGGTGCTCTTGCCCGCGCCCGAAGGCCCAACGATGGCAAGGGTCGATCCAGCGGGCACTTCGAATGACAGGCCTTTGAGGATCGTGCGCCCCGGATCATAGCCGAAGGTGACATTGTCGAATGCCACGGTTGGCCTGCGCACAATCAATGCCGGCGCGCCGGGCACGTCCTTCACTTCGATGTCGGTATCGATCATGCGGAACATTTCGGCCATGTCGACCAGCCCCTGCCGGATTGTCCGGTAAACCCAGCCGAGCAT
>JANQTR010000228.1 GCA_030731635.1 Erythrobacter sp.
CACAGCACCAGCCGCCCTTCGGCATCGGTGTTGAGCACTTCGACCGTCTGCCCGCTCATGGTGGTGACGACATCGCCGGGGCGCTGCGCCTTGCCATCGGGCATGTTTTCGACCAGCCCCATCACGGCGATCACATTGGCCTTCGCCTTCCGGCTGACGATGGCCAGCATAGCGCCAGCGACCGCGCCTGCACCGCCCATGTCCCACTTCATGTCTTCCATGCCCGGCGGCGGCTTGAGCGAGATGCCGCCGGTGTCGAAGGTCACGCCCTTGCCGACGAATACGGTCGGCTTGTCGCCCGCCGTCCCGCCGTTCCAGCGGATCACCAGCAGTTTCGATTCGCGTTCAGAGCCCATGCCGACCCCGACCAGCGCGCCCATGCCGAGCGCGGTCATCTCAGCTTCGCCCAGCACGGTGATTTCAGCGTCGGTGCCTGCAAAAGCCGTCTGGCACGCCGCCACAAAGGTTTCCGGGTAGATGATATTGGCCGGTTCCGTCACCAGCCCACGGGTGAACTCAACCCCCTTGGCCAGCGCCGCTTCGCGTTCCCACGCGGTTTCAGTGCCAGTCGGGGCATTGATAACGTGGACCGTTTCAAGGCTCGGGCGTTTGTCGGCGGCAAGTTTGGTGCGGTAGGCATCGTGCCGCCAACCGCGCAGCTTCAGCCCCAGCAGCACCGCCGCCGCCGTATCAGCCGACAGCCCCGCCTGCCCGAGATCGATCACCATGACCCGTTCGGTCGAGACCAGATACTTCGCCGTCAGCGCCGCGCCTGCACGTTCGCAATCCATCTGGCGGTCGGCGCCATCAACCTCTCCCGCGCCTGTCAGCGCGATCCGCTTGACCGCGCCGCCGGTGCTGGAAAAGCCTTCGAACACCTGCCCGGCGCGCCCCGAAAACCGCGAAGCAGCCGCGCCTTCAACCAGTGCTGCATCAAGCCCGGTGAGCGGCGCGCCCTGATTGACCACGCGTGCATGCAGGCGGACATCAGCGGGCGGGGTTGAGGTAAAGAGGATCTGCATGGGTTCTCCGCAAGAAGGGGGCGAAATGCCAGTTCGGCCGTGTGCGCTTGCCCGGCGCTCGGACAGCCTGACTGGCACCAGCGACGAGCGGCACACTGCGGGCCGCAAACGCGATTGCGATTAAGCGCGAGCGGTGCAATAGGCAAGGCCATGTCGGGAGGCTCGTCAGACGGACCGCGCAACACCGCGCGCCTTGGCCTGCGCCTCCCGGCGCGGGCTTCGGCCCCGTGCGCGCTGCTGGGCTTGGCGCTGCTCGCCCTGCCCGCCGCGCTCGCTGCGCAGGAACAGCCGCCCAGCGCCGAAACCACCTCGCCGCCAATCCAGCCCTCGGCCCAGCCCTTGGACCAGCCCTCGGGTCAGCCGCGCCAGATCGAATTCGAAGCGAGCCAGATCGCCTATAACAACGAATCCGAAACCGTCACCGCGCGCGGCAATGTGATCCTCCGGTCCGAAGACCGGTCCGTCCGTGCCGATGACATCACCTGGGATCGCCGCAGTGGCCAGATCATCGCCACCGGCAATGTCCGGCTGGTGGACGAGGCCGGCAATCAGCTGTTCACCGATCAGGTCGAACTGACCGAGGAATTCGATACCGGCGCGATGTCCGAACTGCTGATCGCCCTGCGTGCAGGCGGCAGACTGGCCGCGCGTTCGGCGGTGCGGGGTGATGATGGCACGGCAATCCTGACCGATGCCGCTTACACCGCATGCGCTGTGATCGATCCGCAAGGCTGCGCGGAAAACCCCAGCTGGCGCGTCACTGCCAACCGGGTAATTTACGATCAGGAACGCAGCCGGATCGAATTCAAGGGCGCGGTGCTCGAATTGTTTGGCGCGCGCATCCTGCCGCTGCCGGGCCTGGCGGTGCGCACGGATGGCGGGGCGGAATCGGGTTTTCTGGTGCCCGATGTGCGGATTACGCAGGTCAACGGACTGGAATTGAGCGGCGAATATTACTGGCGCATCGCACAAAACGCCGATCTGACGCTGGGCGCATCGGTGTTTTCCAACGTCGCTCCGCTGGTCAGCGCCAAGTGGCGCCAGCTCACCGAAAAAGGCGCCTATCAAGTCACCGGCTACGCCACCGCCAGCGACCGGCTGACCGATTTTACCGGCCAGCAAAGCTTTAAAAGCGACCCGCGCGGCTATATCGAAGGCAATGGCCGGTTCCAGTTCTCCCCCGACTGGAGCCTGACCAGTTCGATCCGGCTGGCAAGCGACCGCACCTTCCTGCGCCGCTATGATATCAGCCGCGATGACCGGCTGCGTTCGACCATCGATCTCGAACGAATTACCGATCTTTCCTACCTTTCGATTGCCGGGTGGGCGACGCAAACGCTCAGGATCAATGCGCAGCAGGGCCAGATCCCGCTGGCGCTGCCCGCGATCGATTACCGCCAACGGCTGGCCAACCGGGTGCTGGGGGGCGAGGTACAGTTTCAGGCCAACAGCCTCGCGCTGCTGCGCAATGATGGGCAGGATACCCAGCGCGCCTTTGCGGGCGCGCAGTGGGATTTGCGGCGGCTGACCGGGCTTGGCCAGGTCGTGACGTTGACCGCGCTGGCGCGCGGCGATGTCTACAACACCAACAATGTCGCCGCGACCACCACCGAGATCTATCGCGGCACCGAAGGCTGGACGGCACGCGGCATTGCGACAGCGGCGCTGGATATCGAATGGCCATTTGTGGGCGAAGCCTTCGGCGGAACACAGGTGTTCAAACCGCGCGTGCAACTTGTCGCCAGCCCCAAGATCCGCAATCTTGCCGTCCCCAACGAAGATGCACGCGCGATTGATCTGGAGGATTCCAACCTCTTCGCGCTCAATCGCTTTCCCGGATATGACCGGGTCGAAGACGGCGCTCGGGTAACCTGGGGGGTTGATTGGGAATTGCAGCGCCCCGGCTGGCGGGTCAAATCGACCATCGGCCAATCCTACCGGCTCGAAGCCCCGCGCGATGATCTGTTTCCCGATGGAACCGGCCTGTCCGAACGGGTGTCGGACTTTGTCGGGCGCACCGAAGTGCGGTTCCAGAATCTGGTGAATTTCACCCACCGCTTCCGGCTCGACAAGGACAATTTCAAAGTCCGCCGCAACGAGATTGACGCGACCATCGGTTCGCGCCGCACCTATCTCGAAGTCGGCTATCTCAGGCTCGACCGCAATATTCAGACGGTCGAAGATTTGCGCGACCGCGAAGAATTGCGCGCTGCCGCGCGGGTGGCGATCAGGCAAAAATGGTCGGTGTTCGGATCAGGCGTGTTCAACCTCACCAGTGCGCAGGAAGACCCGGTGTTCCAATCCGACGGGTTTCAGCCGATCCGCACCCGGCTTGGCGTTGCCTATCAGGATGACAGCATCGAATTCGGCGCAACCTGGCGGCGCGATTTCGTCGATGCTGGCGATGCGCGGCGCGGCAATGCGTTCCAGCTGTTCTTCGCCATCCGAAACCTTGGTTTCAGATAGCGCCGGTGCAATTGGCAGCGCGGCCAAATCGCGGTAAGGGGCTGCGCGCAAGCAAACAGGCAGCACGGCAGCGGCGATGGAAGACTCAGCTTTCATTCAGCCGCAGCCTTACAAAAGGCAGCCAATGCGTGAGGGGTCGCGCAAGGTTTTCGATTTCAAGGCGGGAATGACCAAGTGAACGTGACGCTTTTTTCCAAGACCATATTGTCCAAGAATGTCTTTGCCAAAGCCGGAACCGCGCTGGCGGCTGCAAGCCTGATCGGGCTGGCTGTCATGCCAGCAGCCGCGCCTGCGCAGACCGTTGCCGTACCAACCGCCGACAACCCTTTCGGCCTGCCCGAAGACATCACCTTGTTCGGCAAGGCCGATCCAGACCGCCGCACAGCGACGGCTGTGGTCAATGGCTATGTCATCACCGGCACCGATATTGATCAACGCGTGGCGTTGGTCACCGCCGCATCGGAAGCGCCGGTTGCTGAAGAGGAACTGCTGCGCCTGCGGGTGCAGGTGCTGCGCAACCTGATCGACGAAACGCTCAAGATCCAGGCCGCAGCCGCCGCCGAACTGGCGGTAAAGCGTGAAGACGTTGAAAAAACCTATCAACAGCTCGCAGCCCAGAATTTTGGTGCCGAACCCAAAAAGATGGACGAATATCTCACCACCATCGGTTCGTCCCCCGCATCGCTAAAGCGCCAGATCGAAGGCGAAGTGGCGTGGGAAAACCTGCTGCGCCGCAATATCATGCCGCTCGTCAATGTTTCAGCCGAAGAGGTCAACGATGTGCTGACCCGGCTTGAGGCATCGCGCGGGACAGACGAATACCGCCTTGGCGAAATCTTCCTGTCTTCCACCTCCGAAAACCGCGCGACTGTGCTCGCCAATGCGCAATCGATCATGCAGCAATTGCAGGCAGGTGGCAGCTTTGTCGCCTATGCGCGGCAATATTCCGAAGCCACCACCGCAGTGGTTGGTGGCGATCTGGGCTGGGTCCGGTTGGGGCAATTGCCGCCGCAGCTGGCCACGGTGGCCCGCTCAATGCAGACCGGACAGCTCAATGGTCCGATTGATATCCCCGGCGGCTTTTCGATCCTCTACCTGATCAACAAGCGTCAGGTTCTGGGCGTTGACCCGAACGAATCCCTGCTCAGCCTCAAACAGATTTCGATCGCGTTCGAACCCGGCATAACGCAGGCTGCGGCCGAAGCGAAAGTCGCCCAGTTCGGCGCCTTCGTCGACGGCCTGCGCAGCTGCGCCGATGCCGATGCAGGTGCGTCAGCGATCGGGGCCAGTGTGGTCACGAACGATCAGATCAAGGCGGGGGGATTGCCCGAACAGTTGCGCGGCATCATCCTGAACCTCCAGATCGGCCAGGCCACACCGCCATTTGGCGGGGTGCAGGAAGGCGTGCGCGTGCTGATGCTGTGTGGGCGCGATGATCCCCAGGATGTCGGCGCGCCGACATTTGCTGCGGTGATGGACCAGATCGAGGAAGAGCGCGTCAACAAGCGCGCTCAGCGTTACCTGCGCGATCTGCGGAACGACGCCTACATCGAATATAACTGAGCGTGGCGGCTCAATCTCCGGCCGCTCCGCTGGCGATAACGCTGGGCGATCCGGCCGGGATCGGGCCTGAGGTCATCCTTGGTGCATGGATGCGGCTGAAGGCCGAACGGCGCGCGCCGCCCGCCTTTGTGGTGGGCGGGCCGGAACTACTGCGCGCCGCGGCTGAACGGCTTGGGATCGACTGCCAGATCGTGCCGATTGCCGATCCGGTCGAGGCGCTGTTCGCTGCTGCTGTAGGACTGCCGGTTTTGGCCGGGTTTGATGGCGCCTTGACCCCCGGTAGACCCTCTCCAGATGGCGCTCGCCTTGCGCTTGCCTCGCTCCAATGGGGGACAAAATTCGCGCTCTCCGAGGTGGCTGTTGGACTGGTCACTGCGCCAGTAGCCAAAGGCGCATTGGCGGCGATTGGCTGGGATTATCCCGGGCAGACCGAATTCCTCGCCGATGCATGCGGCCAATCGTACCGCGACGCGGTGATGATGCTGGCCGGGCCAAGTTTGCGCACCGTACCGCTGACCGTCCACGTGCCCCTGGGTGAGGTTCCTGCACTGCTTTCCGCCGATCTGATCACCCACAAGGCGCGCATTGTCGCCGCCGGATTACGGCGTGATTTTAGGGTGTTAGCACCCCGACTTGCGATTGCCGCTTTGAACCCCCACGCGGGCGAAGGTGGTCAATTCGGGGACGAGGAGGCCCGCCTTATCGCCCCGGCCATCGCCGCCTTGCAGGCCGAGGGGATCGACGCGTTCGGCCCCGTCCCCGGCGACGCGCTGTTCACACCCCGGATGCGCGGCACCTATGACGCGGCGCTGTGCATGTATCATGATCAGGCACTTATCCCCTTGAAAGCCTTGGAAGTTGATGAAGGCGTCAACGTCACATTGGGCCTGCCGATCATCCGCACTTCGCCCGATCACGGCACCGCGTTCGATATTGCGGGCAAGGGATTGGCGGATCCCGGTGCCATGGCAGCAGCGATTGTGATGGCGGCGGACATGGCGGCGGCGCGTGGTTGATCTCCCCCCGATCCGCGACGTAATCAAGCGCCACGGCCTCGCCGCATCCAAGGCGCTGGGACAGAATTTCCTTTTGGATGAACAGCTTCTGGCGCGCATTGCTGCCCTGCCCGGTGACCTTTCAGGCGCGCCGGTACTCGAAGTCGGCCCCGGCCCCGGCGGCCTGACCCGCGCTTTGTTGCGCGCCGGAGCAAATGTAACCGCGATTGAAATGGATCGCCGTTGCCTACCTGCGCTGGCCGAATTGGGGGAGAGCTTTCCCGGCCAACTCACTGTAATTGAAGGCGATGCGCTCAAGCTTGACCACAATGTTTTGATGGGCGGCGGGCCGTTTCACGTGCTGTCAAACCTGCCCTACAATGTCGGCACTGCATTGTTCGTGCGCTGGCTATCTGGCGAGGCATGGCCGCCGCAATGGCAATCACTGACCCTGATGTTCCAGCGCGAAGTGGCTGAAAGAATTACTGCTTCTACCGGAGACGACGCCTACGGCCGCCTTGCCGTGCTGGCCCAATGGCGGTCCGATGCAGCACTGGCGATGAAGGTCCACCGCAGCGCCTTCACCCCTGCGCCCAAGGTGATGAGCGCGATTGTCCATGTTACCCCTGCCGCGATGCCCGAAGGCGTTTCGGCGCGGATGCTGGAACGCCTCACCGAAGCCGCCTTCGGCCAACGCCGCAAGATGCTGCGCCAGAGTTTGAAGGGCGTGCCGGGCGCGCTGGCGGCTCTGGCAGCGCTGGGCATTGATGAAACGCGCCGGGCCGAGACGGTCAGCGTGACGGAGTTTGTCGCGCTGGCGCGGGCGCTCAATCTCGGCTGAGACGGGTCAAATCTGTAGCGCGGTGTAGCAAAAATAGATCACAACCGGCAGGGTTACCGCCGTGGCTGACAGCGCGGTAAGGGCCCGTGCCTTCGCGCCGTCGCCCAGTTCGTGATAGCTTGCGGCCCGATATGCCAACCCCAGTGCGATCAGCACCAGAAACGCCGTCAGCCCCCACAAAAGCGTGGTGAGCTGGCCATCAAAGGCACTGCCTTTCTGCAACAAACCCAGGCCTTCCAGCATAATGCCCACCGGGATGACGATCATAAACACCACCACCAAGCCGCCAAGCGCGGCAAGCGGGCTGAGCGAGAACAGGATCAGCGCCGCCAGAAGCGCAAGATAGCCGCGATAGAACCCTCTGGTCATGCCCGCCAATTCCTCACGCCTGCGCGAGCCCGCGCACAAGTTCAGCCCGCCGCAACATCAGATCAAGGATTTCGGACTTCTCTGCCGCCCATCGCAGGATGTTTGAAAACATCACGATTTCAATGCCATTAACGCCTTCCATTTGCAGGCCATATTCGGCGTTCGACAAATCCCACGACGCAGGTTCAATCGTCATCTTGTCGAATGGCAGGAACAGATCGCGGCAGCCATATCTGAACGGTGGCGCAATCGACAGCGTCAGTCCGTCATCATGAACCCCCATTATCACAGGGGGATGCCGGTGGGATTTGAGATCGCCTGACAAATGGCCCCAGCGAAAACCCGGCTGTGATATGCGCACCATTCCGGACAGCTTTTTGGCAATGGGTTTGCGTGGTTCGATCACAGCATAAAACTGCTCGTACTCGCGCCACCGCGAGTTGCTGGCGTGAATGATGTAAAACGCCAGCCCCCCAAAAAACGCGAGGCTCAACATGCTGACAATCGCCAGATAGATCTGTTCTGCGATGGCACCCATTCTGCGTGCTCCGGTTGCGCGATCCCCGGATCGCTCAGTCACCATCAGAATAGGCGAAAAAGGTGGCCAAACCGTTTCCCCCGCATTTTGCCGCAACGGTTGAACGCCTGGGTTCGGCTAGGTCAGTTTGGGACAGGGATTGGATTTGGCAGTGTAATCAAAGCCCCAGGTGCGATGACCGTTGGCATCGATGTGGAACCTTCCTGCTCGATTCGCCGACGGATCATCAGGATTGAAATAGGCCCCCAGTCCCATCCTTGAACCGCTTCCAGCCGCGCCTTGCATGGCGCATAAATCAACAAACAGTTCGCGCCGGTCACGTCGCTGGGTCGCCATCAGATCGAGTGCCTTAAAATTCAGATGCGCGCTGCGGCTTGCGCCTCGGACACAGGTATTGATTGCAGGCGAGCGCCAACCGGACGCCACCTCTAGCGGCCCTGTCACGGGGATCACCTTGGACCGCAGCAGCTTCAAGGTCGGGATGATTTCGCGCCACCGCTCCTTCGGGGGCATGGCGAAATAGTCGGTGCCGCAGCGCGGTGCATATTGCGCATCGACGCGCCACAACTGCCATGTCGGAACAATCCCGGCGACGCCCTCGTCCTCCAGCATGCCCTGAAATTCTGCGTAGTCTCGCGCCTTCCAACCCCCATTATGGGGGTTTTCTGCAAAGAGCCAGCGGTTGAACGCCCCCGCCGAGCTTGGCCCCGCCTCATCGGCTGAAGGCCCGACGTCACCGACTCCCGCCAGCGAAGCGGATGCCAATGCGGCGAGACCGAGAAGCAAGACTATCGCGCGGCGCATAGTCAAGATATTGTCTTACATCGCCTTCTTGCGCAACCGCCATGCGTGCAGCAACGGCTCGGTATAGCCGCTGGGCTGCTCTACGCCCTTGAAGATCAGGTCTTTCGCGGCGCTGAAGGCCGCGCCGTCTTCGTTCCCGATCAGCGGCACATAGGCCGGATCGCCCGCGTTCTGGGCATCGACCTTGGCGGCCATGCGCGTGAGGCTTTCCATAACCTGCGCCTCGGTCACCACGCCGTGCAGCAGCCAATTGGCGATGTGCTGTGACGAGATACGCAGCGTCGCGCGGTCTTCCATCAGGCCCACATCGTTGATGTCGGGCACCTTGGAACAGCCCACGCCCGCATCGATCCAGCGCACCACATAGCCGAGCAGGCCCTGCGCGTTGTTATCAAGCTCCTCGGTGATTTCGGCTGCGGACCAGTTTACGCCCTCTGCCAGCGGAATGCTGAGCAGCGCGTCGAGGCCCGCCGGTTCAGGTAGCGTCTGCTGGATCGCGAATACGTCTTCGGCATGATAATGCAGCGCATGCAGCGTCGCGGCGGTGGGGGATGGCACCCACGCGGTGTTCGCACCTGCGCGCAGGTGGCCGATTTTCTCGACCATCATCTGCCCCATCAGGTCAGGCGCGGCCCACATGCCCTTGCCGATCTGCGCCTTGCCCGAAAGGCCGTGCTTGAGCCCGATGGCGACGTTCCGCGCCTCGTAGGCCTTGAGCCAGTCAGACCCCTTCATCGCGCCTTTGCGCCGCATCGGCCCGGCGTGCATCGAGGTGTGGATTTCATCCCCGGTGCGATCGAGGAAGCCGGTGTTGATGAACACGATCCGGTCGCGCACGGCGTGAATGCATGCGGCAAGGTTGGCCGACGTGCGGCGCTCCTCGTCCATCACGCCAACCTTGATCGTGTGGCGCGGCAGGCCGAGCAGGTCTTCCACCGCATCGAACAGATCGTTGGTGAAGGCGCATTCTTCCGGCCCGTGCATCTTGGGTTTGACGATGTAGATCGAGCCGCAGCGCGAGTTGCCGTATTTCGCGTGGCCCTCAACATCCAAAGTGCTGATCGCGCTGGTGAAAACCGCGTCCATGATGCCTTCGGGAATTTCGCCACCATCGGGCAGGTGGATCGCCGGATTGGTCATCAGGTGGCCGACATTGCGCACGAACATCAGGCTACGACCGGAAAGGCTGCGATCCGTGCCCACGACATCGGTGTAAACTTTGTCATCCGCCAGCCTGCGGGTCAGAGTCTTGCCGCCCTTGGCAAAGCTCTCCGACAAATCGCCGCGAATGATGCCGAGCCAGTTGGTATAGGCCAGCAGCTTGTCCTCGGCATCGACCGCCGCGACCGAATCTTCGCAATCGGCGATAGTGGTGAGTGCGGATTCGAGCACGATGTCCGCAATGCCGAGCGCATCCGCGAGACCGACTGGGGTTGAGGCATCGATCACCAGTTCGATGTGCAAGCCGTTGTTGCGAAACAGCGGGCCACGGTCTGTCCAGCCAACATGCTGCGACGGATCGGCCAGCGCCAAGCCATCGATCGTCGTGAGGTCGGCCCAGGTCCCCTTGGCCAGCGGCAGAACCTCGTCGAGCACCTTGCGGCCCCGCGCGATCACCGCATCGCCGCGTGCCTTGTCATAGCCACCCGGCTGCGCTGGCGGAGCGTCGAGCGCGTCGGTGCCGTAAAGCGCGTCATACAGGCTCCCCCACCGCGCATTGGCCGCGTTGAGCAGAAACCGCGCGTTGAGGATCGGCACCACCAGCTGCGGCCCGGCCATCGTGGCGATCTCGGGATCGACGTTTTGCGTGCCAATCTGGAAGTCGCCCGGTTCGGGTACGAGATAGCCGATTTCGGTGAGGAAGGCCTTGTAAGCCGCTGGATCATGCGGCTTTCCGGCACGCGCAACATGCCATGCGTCGATCTGCGCCTGCAAATCATCACGCGTGGCCAGCAGCGCGCGGTTGCGCGGTGCAAAGTCCGCGAGCAAGGCGGCAAAACCCTGCCAGAACGCACCCACATCACGCCCTAACGGCCCCAAAACCTGCGTTT
>JANQTR010000229.1:0-8089 GCA_030731635.1 Erythrobacter sp.
AACCGGCTGGTGCTGGCAGCCACCACCGCGGGCATGCTGATGGTGCCGGGCAACCCGGCTGCCTTCACCAAGATGGCCGACCCGCGCCGCTATATCGACCCCGAATTCATGAACGAACATTTCGCCACACTTTATGGCGGTGTCGACAAGGACGGGGCCGAACACCAGAAGGACAGCCATATCGGCCGCCTGAAGCCCCCTTCCCCGCGCGGTTACATGTACCAGTTGCTGTGCATGATGGGCTGGAGCAGTCTGCCCGCCCTACCATTCATGACCAAGCAGACGCTGATCATGATGGGCGAGGATGATCAGATCGTGCCCGTGATCAACGGCAAGATCCTGAAAGCCATGATCCCCAATGCCCGGCTCCAGACCTTTGCCGGCGGCGGGCACCTGTTCCTGCTGACCCACGCCGATGAAAGCGTGTCGGCAATTCGCGAATTTCTGGATGCGCCGGAATCGGTGAAGGAAGCCAAACGAATGGCGGCGGCCTAAGGCTGCTGGACAGCCGCAACGGATTGCGACATTCTCTTTGCCAAATGGGAGAGAGAACATGGTGCACTATGACCTGATTATTCGGGGCGGCACGATTGTCGATGGCACCGGCGCCCCGGGCTTTGCTGGTGATGTGGCCATCAAAGACGGGCTGATCGTCGCGGTCGGTCGGGTCGCCGGCACAGCAGAGAGCGAGATCGAGGCAGCGGGCAAGGTGATAACCCCCGGCTTTGTCGATATTCACACCCACTATGATGGGCAGGCGACCTGGGATCAGGAAATGGGCCCGTCAAGCTGGCACGGGGTGACCACGGTCGTCATGGGCAATTGCGGGGTTGGCTTTGCCCCTGCCAAGCCTGACCGCCATGAATGGCTGATCAGCCTGATGGAGGGTGTTGAAGACATCCCCGGCACTGCGTTGGCCGAAGGGATGACCTGGGACTGGGAAACCTTCCCCGAATATCTCGACGCGCTGGAAAAACTGCCGCGCACTATCGATGTCGGCACCCACGTGCCCCATGGCGCAGTGCGCGCCTATGTGCTGGGTGACCGCGAACAGCCGGGTGCGGTGCCCACGGCCGATGATATCGCAGCCATGTCAGCCATCGTCGAGGAAGGCGTGCGGGCCGGGGCGCTGGGCTTTTCAACTTCGCGCACAGTGCTGCACAAATCGGTCGATGGCGAGCTTGTTCCCGGCACCACTGCAACGCCCGAAGAACTGATCGCAATTGGCAAGGCGATGGGCCGCGCCACAGCGGCAGGCGGCCATGCTGTGTTCGAAATGGCGAGCGATTTGAAGCGCGAATGGAACGAATTTGCCTGGATGGGCAAGCTCAGCCGCGAGGCAAAAATCCCCGTCACCTTCGCCGCCTTGCAATCAATCGCCAAGGAAATACCGCTCGACGAGCAGATCGCATTGATGCGCGCCGAAAACGACAATGGTGCCAATATCGTCGCCCAGATCGCATTGCGCGGCAACGGCATCATCATGGCGTGGCAGGGCACAGTAAACCCGTTCGCGTTCCGCCCAAGCTGGCAGACGATCAAGGAATTGCCTTGGGACGAGCAAAAGGCCAAGCTGCTCAATCCCGCGTTCAAGGCGCAGTTGCTCGCCGAGCCCAATGATTATTCTTCCGCCCCGCAGGATATCCTCGGCGTGGTGATGGTAATCAGCCAAGGCTGGGCTTTGCAATATGAAATGGACCCGGACTTCGACTACGAACCGGGAGCGGACGCCAGCGTTAACGCCCGCGCGGCTGCGGCAGGGGTCGATGCTCAGGAATATGCCTATGATCTGCTGTGCAGGGACGATGGCAAGGGATTCATATACCTGCCTATTTTGAACTATGCCGATGGCAATCTCGACTTCCTGCACCCGCTACAACATGCCGATGATACGGTGAATTCGCTGTCGGATGGCGGCGCGCATTGTGGGACAATCTGTGATGCTGCCTCGCCCACTTTCATGCTCGAACACTGGGTGAAAAGCCGCAAGCGGGGGTCAAGGATCAGCGTGGAGCAGGCGATCAAGCGCCAGTGCCGTGATACGGCGCTGCTTTATGGGCTGGAAGATCGCGGAGTGATCGCACCCGGCTATCTCGCTGACATCAACGTGATCGACATGGACCGGCTCAAACTTGGCAAGCCGTGGCTGGCATTCGATCTACCCGCCGGCGGCAAGCGATTGCTACAAAAGGCTGAAGGCTATGTCTGCACGGTCAAGAATGGGGTGGTGACGTTCCGCGACGGCGTTTGGACGGGCGAAACGCCGGGAGGATTGATCCGCGGGCCGCAGCGCGCAGAAATGGCGCAGGCAGCAGAGTAATCCGCGCGGGCCGTTCCCGGCCTAGGGTTCAATCACGATGCCCTTGGCCGGGTCGACATGGCCGCCGATCATTTCGAGGAAGGTCGCCCGCGCTGCGTCCAGCCCTTTTAGGCGCACTATCACGACCGAAGAACCTACTGCTGCAAGGAAGCCCTGCCATGCGGCAGCGGCCATTTTGCCGCCTTCTACTGCACCGTGCTCCTTGAAAAAGGATACGAAGTGATCAGGCGCAAAGAACAGCGCTGGTTTGGGGCCGGGCAGACCGCCTGACCCGCCAAATCCAGCGCCGCGTTCCTCGATATGGGTCGCGCCAACCAGGCAGGAATATTTGAGGTTGTCCTCAAAATGATAGTGCACCGCTGCAAGCAGTTTTGCATTGCCGGCGAAATCCACGCTGACGCTGGGTTCCACGGGCACTGCGCCCAGATCATCATAGGCATAGACCGCGTCGTACAAGCCGGTGCCTCTGACAAAATCGACATTGGCCGCCGATGTAAGACCAATCCGCCTGATCCCCGGCGAATTCTGCTTCGCCACGCTGGCAAGCCCCATCGCGGTCTTGGACGAAGCGCTGGTGAGGATGACTTGTTCCGCACCAAACCAGTCCTGAGCGCGCATGAAATAGTCGATCACAAACCCGGTCTTGAACAGCGGGCCGAAAATCATCCGTTCTGCTTCATGCGCGGGATCATGTTCGGGATCGGCGCTCAGACGGGTATAGGCGTTATATACCGGGCTCATCGGCTGACGATAATCAGTCATGTCGGTGAAGCCGCCCGGATGGACCTTGCCGGGCACCACATCCAGATGGCTTGCCATCGGTAAGTATCCGTAGACCCGTTCACCCACAGCAATGTCAGGGCAATTGCTTTCGATCACCTGCGCATGGCCCCACATCGGAACGATACCCATGCCGTCTGGCGCCTCTGCCTTTGGGGGGAAGAAGTCCCAGTATTTGAACCCGTCCCCCACCACCGCATAGGTGATGTTGTTGGCGGTGACCGAGAAACTCTCGATGGCGAGCCGAACCGCGCCGTCAGCCAGCGGAGCGAGCGGAGTTTCGACTAGCGCGGTTTCGGTGAGCGCGCTCTTGCGGACATGGACTTGGGTGATGGTCATCACACCCGCATCGGCATCAGCACATAAAGCGCCGGGCTGTTCTCGTTCTGTCGGATAAGCGTCGGCGCACCTGCGTCGGCGAGGTGCAGTTCGACCGTGTCGGAATCGATCTGGCCGAGGATGTCCTTGAGATAGTTGGCGTTGAAGCCGATCTCCATCCCTTCAGATTTATAATCAGCAGCCAGCTCTTCCGCCGCCGTGCCGTTGTCGGGCGAGGTCACCGAAAGCGTCACGCGGTCGTGATCGAGCCCGATCTTGACCGCACGGGTTTTCTCGGTGGCGATGGTCGCCACACGGTCAACGCCCGAGAAGAACAGCTTGGGATCGACTTTCAGCAGCTTGTCATTGCCGGTCGGGATCACGCGGCTGTAATCGGGGAAGGTGCCATCGATCAGCTTGCTGGTGAGCACCACCCCACCTTCACCGCCGAAGGTGAAGCGGATCTTGCTCGCCGAAAGGTCGATCAGGACGTTGCTGTCCATCGCTTCTTCGAGGAGTTTGCGCAGTTCGCCCACGGCTTTGCGCGGCACGATCACGTCGGGCATCCCGGCGGCGCCTTCGGGACGCGGGAGAGTGAAACGCGCAAGGCGGTGGCCGTCAGTTGCCGCCGCTTTGAGCAACGGCTCATCCTCATCAGTCACATGAAAAAAGATACCGTTGAGATAGTAGCGCGTTTCCTCAGTCGAGATTGCAAACCGGGTGCGGTCGATCAGTTCCGCCAGCAGGCGCGCCGGCAGTTCGAAACTGGTCGGCAGATCGCCTTCGACGATCACCGGAAAATCATCGCGCGGCAATGTCGGCAATTTGAAGTTCGACCGGCCGGCCTTGACCTCAAGCCGGTTATCGCCGGTGGTCAGGCTGACCTGGCTGCCTTCGGGCAACTTGCGCGCAATATCGAACAGCAAGTGCGCCGACACTGTGATCGCGCCCGACTGTTCGACCGATGACGCGGACATCGACTCAACCACTTGCAGGTCAAGGTCGGTCGCCATCACCCGCACTCTGCCGCCATCGCTGGCTTCGATCAGCACATTGGACAGGATTGGAATGGTGTTGCGCCGCTCCACCACCGATTGCACGTGGGAGAGGCACCGCAGCAGCGTCGCGCGTTCGATCGTGGCCTTCATCGCTTTCGCCTATCGTTACTGGTTGTGGCACGAGAGCGAAGGAATCGCCCCCAAGCGCCGAAAAGTCCTCAAAACCTTAGCGTGGCTGACAATACGGGCAAGTTGGCGGCTTTGAGAGGAGCGACTCCGCTGGGGATAAGGCAGGCCAGATTAGCCCAGCATCGCCATTCCGCCGTTCACGTGCAGCGTCTCACCGGTCACATAGGCGGCTTCACGGCTAGCCAGGAAGGCGACTGCCGCGCCAATCTCTGCGCCCTCACCCATGCGGCCCATCGGAATCCGGCCGTTGATTGCAGCCTGCTGCTTTTCATCGAGTGCAGCGGTCATTGCGGTGCGGATGAAGCCGGGGGCGACACAGTTGGCGGTAATGCCGCGGCTGGCGACTTCCTGCGCGAAAGCCTTGGTCATGCCGGTCAGGCCTGCCTTGGCGGCGCAGTAATTCATCTGCCCCGGATTGCCGGTCGCGCCCACAACGCTGGTGATGTTGATGATCCGTCCGAACCGCGCCTTCATCATCGGCTTCGCGGCCGCGCGCATCAGCCTGAAGGCGGCTTCGAGGTTGATGCGGATCACCTGATCCCATTCATCATCCTTCATCCGCATCCCCAGATTATCGCGCGTGATGCCGGCATTGTTGACGAGGACATCCATCGTACCGAGCGTATCGAGCATCGCCGGGATCAGTTCTTCGACCTGTGTGGTGTTGCCCAGATCGCAAGTAATTTCGACATGCCCATCATGGTCGTGATGGGCGTAGGTTTGATTGAGCTCATCGCGAAAGGCGCGCAGCTTCGCAGGGTTCGATCCAGACAACGCCAACCGCGCACCCTGACTCGCGAGCGCATGGGCGATGCTCGATCCAATCCCGCCGCTTGCGCCGGTGACCAACGCATTCATGCCCTTGAGTGAAAACATCAGGTCAACTCCTTCGCAAACGCTTCAAGATCGTTCATCGTGACAAGGCTGGATACGCGCGCCTCACGGTCGATACGACCAACCATCGGGCCGAGCACCTTGCCGCCCAATTCGACGAAGTGTTCCACTCCATCGGCGCGCATGGCAAGCACGCTTTCGCGCCAGCGCACCCGTCCGGTCACCTGCTCGATCAGCAGCGCGCGTTCGGCTTCGGGGTCGGTAACGGCGGCGGCTGTAACATTGGCGTAAAGAGGCAGAGTGAAGGCTGCTGGTGGTGTTTGTGCCAGCGCCTCGGCCATACGCTCGGCAGCGGGCTGCATTAGCGAGCAGTGGAACGGCGCGGAAACCGGCAGGATCATGCCGCGCTTGATCTCGAACTCCTTGACCAGTGCGACCGCGCGTTCAATTGCGGCGGTGTGGCCCGAGATCACCACTTGGCTGGGATCATTGTCATTGGCCACCTCGCATACCTCGCCTTGCGCGGCAGCTTCAGCGAGCGCCTTAGCCTGGTCGAGATTCGCGCCCAGCAGCACTGCCATCGTCCCCTCCCCCAAGGGCACTGCCGCCTGCATCGCCCGCCCGCGCAGTTTAAGCAGACGCGCGGTATCAGCCAGGCTGAACGCGCCCACCGCACACAATGCGCTGTATTCGCCGAGCGAATGGCCAGCAACACACGCGCCCTGAGCCGTCAGGGTAACGCCAAAATCACGCTCGAGCACGCGCAAGGTCGCAATTGCGTTGGCCATGATCGCTGGCTGCGCATTTTCTGTAAGAGTGAGTTGGTCCTCCGGCCCTTCGCGCATCAAGGCTGACAGGCGCTGTGACATGGCTTCGTCGACCTCACCAAACACTTCGCGTGCAGCGGCGCTGGCTTCGGCAAGCTCGGCCCCCATGCCAATTTTCTGGCTGCCCTGACCGGGAAAAAGAAACGCGCGCATAGTTGACCCCCAAATGGATTTTGGCGCGGGCGGTTACGTCCGTGTGGGCGGGCTGGCAAGTCCGAAGGGCACAACCCTGTTGGCAGAATTGTGTCCGATAAGCGCGCGGCCAAGATACGGAATGCCCGCCCGGTCGCACCAGAAACGGGCGATATCTTCCTCGCCCTGGCCGAATTCGACATAGTTTTCCGGCACGTCCGTGATTGCGCCGAGCCTGAGCCCCGCGATCCGGGGAAGTGTCCCGGCGAGGTGGAAAAACATTCGGTCGATCGCATAAAGGTGCTCGGCCACTTCCTCCACCATCACCACATGGCCGGTAAGATCGGGCATCAGCGGCGTGCCAGCCAGCATCGCTAGGGTGATCAGGTTAAACGCGGCCGCAGGCGTGGTGCCATCAAGGCTTGGCTCAAGCCCGCTGGTGTCCCCGCCGAGCCAGCGCAACACACGCCGGATCGCTTCACGCCCGCCGTCAGACCGTGCGCTGACCGGCATCGAACCATGGACGCTCTGCCCGATCCCGGCGCGGTACAAGGCAGCCAGCAAATAGCCGCAATCGGAAAAGCCGACGTAAGTCTTGGTCCGCGCCGCCGCGTTCATCTGCGCCACTGCCGCTTCGGCAATGCGGTTGGACCCATAGCCGCCTTTGGCAAACCACACGACATCGAAGGCGGGGTCATTGGCGCATTCGAGCAGTGCCGTCAGACGCCGCAAATCATCACCGGCAAAATGTCCCGCGCGTTCAAAACATTGATCGTGGAAGGTGACGCGATGCTCAGGAAATTCCGCAGCTACCAACGCTATCAACGCATCGCGCTGTTCGTGCGTGATCGGGGTGGCAGGCGCGCAGATCGCGATATTCGTCATGCCCAGCAACCTATGGCGCTTGTCAGTCATGGCGCAAGTCAATAACCGTGGCCCTTATGGATGATGGGGTCAAAACCGGGACGCTTGCTGGGCGTCCGCTGTTCTTTTGCGGCATAGGCGGGTCAGGCATGCTGCCTTTGGCACAGATTGCCAAAGGTCTGGGCCATCCGGTCGCCGGATCGGATCGCAGCCACGATCAGGGTCGCACGCCCGAAAAGTTCGCATGGCTGGCCGTCAACGGCTTTACGCTGTTCCCGCAGGATGGCAGCGGCGTCACGTCGCCCGATCAGATCCTTATCGCATCTGCCGCCATCGAAGACACCGTGCCCGAAGTCGCGCGCGCGCGCCAACTTGGCTGTGCGCGGATGAGCCGGGCAGAGCTGCTGTCAGCACAATTCAATGCCGCCAGATTTGCGGTTGCTGTCGGCGGCACCTCGGGCAAATCGACCGTCACCGGCATGATTGCCTGGATCCTGCACGAGGCCGGACACGATCCGACGGTGATGAACGGCGCAGTGATGAAAAACTTCGTCACGCCTGCTAACCCATTTGCCAGCGCTCACATCGGCCAGCCTGATCTGTTTGTCAGCGAGGTGGATGAAAGCGATGGTTCCATTGCGCTGTACCAGCCGACCGTTGGCGTGCTGCTGAATGTAAGCCTTGATCACAAGAGCATTGAGGAATTGCGCGTTTTGTTCGGCAACTTCCTTGCTGCGTCGGGCACGGCAGTGATCAATCTCGACAGTCCCGAAGCCGCCTATCTGGTGCCGCGCGCGCGTTCGTGCGTGACGTTCGGGATCAAGGCG
>JANQTR010000229.1:8189-10005 GCA_030731635.1 Erythrobacter sp.
AGCCGCCTATCTGGTGCCGCGCGCGCGTTCGTGCGTGACGTTCGGGATCAAGGCGCATCGTGCCGATATTACGGTCGACCCGGATTCGATTGACCAGAGCGAGCTTGGCATCAGAGCCGCGGTAATCGACAATCGCAAGCGCGAGGTGTTTCCGCTGATCCTGCCGATGCCCGGGCTGCATAACCTTGCCAACGCCCTTGCTGCGATTGCCGCTGCAAGCGCCAGCGGAATCGCAGTTGATGCCGCCGTCTATGCGTTGCGCAGTTTTGCCGGTTTGGCGCGGCGGTTCGATGTGATCGGCACCTCGCCCGGTGGCATAACCGTGATCGACGATTTCGGCCACAACCCCGAAAAATGCGCCGCAACCTTGCGCACCCTGAAGGCGACGCCTGGCCGAGTGATCGCGTTCTTCCAGCCCCATGGTTATGGCCCGCTGCGCCAGATGGGGGCGGAACTGGCGCAGACCTTTGCGCGTGAGCTTGGCCCGGACGATGTCACCATCCTGTGCGATCCCGTCTATTTCGGCGGCACGGTTGATCGCAGCGAAGGCAGTGAGCGGATTGTGCAATTGATCGCCGCGGCGGGCGGCAATGCCGAACATATCGCGGTGCGCGCCGACTGTGCAGATCGGATCGCCGCCATCGCCCGCGCTGGTGACAGGATTGTGGTGATGGGCGCGCGCGATGATACCTTGACCGAGTTTGCACAATCGCTGCTCGCCCGCCTCGCATGAGCCTGTATCGCCGCGCCGCAAACCATGCGTGGCGCATGGTGGCGGTGCTGGCGCTAGCGGTGCTGTTGGTGGTGGTGGTTGACCGGATCTATGGTCACTCGACCATCGCTTTCGCTGCGGCAATTTTGCTGCTGATCATCGCCAACACGCCGATGCTGCGATTCAACTGCACCCGCTGCGGCAAAAACGTTTTCTTCCGCGGTGTCTTCGTGGTCCTGTGGCCCAATCGCATCTGCACCCGCTGCGGCGAGGACATTGACGATCAGCTACCCAAAAACGTGGGTGGATGAGGCGTTTGCGCGCGGTTAACACAGGGCCATGAACCCGCGCGACTTTTCCCTCGATACGCTGCTGGCGAACTGCGCCGCGCGTCATGCTCACCGCCTTGCCACGGTCGATGGAACGCAGCGGCTCACCTATGCCGAGCTTGATGCCCGCGTCACCAACCTTGCCCGCTGGCTGCAACTGCGCGGGATCGGGCCGGGTGACCGGATTGCTTTGCTGCTGACCGATGGCGCGCCGTTCCTCACCACCCTGCTGGCAGCGTCACGGATCGGGGCGATTGCGGTGCTGCTCAACTGGCGGCTCGCCCCTGCCGAAATCGCTTGGATCATCGGCAATGCCGACCCTGCGATGACCTTCGTCAACCCGCGCTTTTTGCACCTTTTGGCTGAGAGCGACGCAGGGGAAATCCAGCAAGTTGATGAAATACACGCGAGCGACGGCTTTTTTGAAAGCGTTGTAGGAACCACTCTCGGCCCAATCCAACATGCTTGCGATTGGGGCCTCAACTTGCCCCCCGAACGCCCGCTCTACATGATGTACACCAGCGGCACGACCGGCAAGCCCAAGGGGTGTTTGCAAGCGGGCAGTGCAGTCGCCGCCTCGGCGCTTGGCTTTGCGCAGCATCGCGGGTTCAGCCACACCGAGCGTTTGCTTTCGGTCAATCCGCTGTTCCACGTTGTCGGCATGCAGCAGGTCGCCGCGATGCTCGCCTGCGGGGGCACATCGGTGTTCGCCGGGCGCGATGACGATAACGCCGCGATCCTCGATCTGCTGCACCGCGAAGGGTGCACCACCACC
>JANQTR010000229.1:10015-10638 GCA_030731635.1 Erythrobacter sp.
CGCGACGGGATCATGCCGCTCACCAATTACACCGGGGGCGCCGGGATGGGCCGCCCGCAGATGTATGAGTTTATCGAACGCGATTGGGACGCCCGCGTTGTCGGCGGCTATGGCCAGACCGAAATTTGCGGCTTTGCGACCTTCATGGACTATGCCGACATGCTCGAAGCGCCCCGCTCGATCGGCTGGACGCTGCCACATGTGCAAATGACCGTGCTCGATCCTGAGGGCAACAACCTCCCCCCCGGCGAGGAAGGCGAGCTCGCCTTGCGCGGCCCTTCGGTGATGCTCGGATATTGGCGTAATCCCGAAGCGAGCGAGGCCGCACTGGGCCACGGCTGGCTGCGCACCGGCGACCTTGGCACCATGGACGAACGCGGGCGCGGCTACCTGCTGGGCCGTGCCAAGGAGCTGATCAAGACCGGCGGCGAAAACGTCTACCCCGCCGAGGTCGACGCGGTCTTCGCCGCCATGCCCGAAGTCGCCGACGCAGGCTGCTGCGGCGTGCCGGACAAGCAATGGGGCGAGGCGGTGAAGGCGTTCGTGGTGCTCAAACCCGGAATGACGCTGACCCGCGCGGACATCGCCGCCCGGTTCAAAGGCCAGATCGCGGGGTACAAGCG
>JANQTR010000230.1 GCA_030731635.1 Erythrobacter sp.
GCGGGCGGGGACAATATCTGGGTGATGAACGCCGATGGCAGCGACAAGCGGCAGGTGACGAAGGAAGATTTCCGCCTGCTCAACCAGCCGACCTGGTCGCCCGACGGGCAGTTCATTGCCGCGAAAAAGCATTTCACCACCCAACGCAGCGCCGGGACGGGCGAGGTATGGATCTACCACGTCAGCGGCGGCGGCGGGGTGCAAGTGGTTGAACGCGCCAATGAACGTCTGCAAAAAGAACTGGGCGAGCCGGTGTTCGCCCCCGATGGCGCTGCCATCTATTACACCCGCAACACCACGCCCGGTAACAGCTTTGAATATGCGCAGGATTCGCAAACCGGCATCTTCGCGATTGAGCGGCATGATCTGGCCACCGGCGACGTCACCACGGCGGTGAGCGGCTATGGCGGCGCGGTGCGGCCCACCCCTTCGCCCGATGGCAAGGACATCGCCTTTGTCCGGCGTGACAAGGATCAAAGCCAGCTGTGGGTCAAAGACCTTACCAGCGGGCGCGAGCGGATGATTTACGGCCAGCTTGATCTTGATGTGCAGGAAACCTGGGCGGTCACCGGCGTCTATCCCAACATGGACTGGACGCCTGACAGCGCGAGCATCGTGTTCTGGGCGGGTGGCAAGCTCAACCGCGTAAACCGCGACGGCAGCGGCCATGCGGTGATCCCCTTCGCGATCAACGACACGCGCGGCATCGCCGATGCGCCGCACCCGGTGATTGACGTTGCGCCAGACAGTTTTGTCACCTCCATGCCGCGCTTTGCCACGCTGTCGCCCGATGGATCGCGGGTGGTGTTCGAAAGCCTTGGGCGGCTTCATTCCAAATCCGCGCGCGGCAAGGATGCGCCTGCGCCGCTGACGGGTGATACCGCCAACGCGCTCGAAGCCTTTCCCGCCTTCAGCCGGGATGGCAGCAGCCTTGCCTATGTGCGCTGGAACGATGCGACCTTGGGCGAAATCGTGCTGGCCGATGCCAGCGGGCAGAACCGCCGGGTGCTGACCGGGCCGGGGCATTTCGGCAACATCGCCTTTTCGCCTGATGGCAGCATGATCGCGTTTGAAAAGCGTGAAGGTGGATACCTGACCGCGCCCGATTTCTCCGAGAACCCCGGCGTCTATGTGATGCCAGTCAGCGGGGGCGAACCGCGCCTTGTCAGCCGCGATGGCAGCACCCCGCAATGGGGCGCAGGGTCTGACCGCCTGTTCATGCTGATGCGCGAAAGCGGCGGGCTGGCGCTGGTCTCAACCGACCTTAATGGTGAGGCCAAGCGCACCCATGCCATGGGCGATCTGGCGAATGATTTCCGCCTTGCGCCCGATGGCCGCACCATCGCCTTCCGCCAGAATTACGAGGTGTTCGCCATGCCGCTGATCCCCGGCGGCAAGCCGGTGGATGTGAGCGAAAAAGGCGGCGCACTGCCGGTCACCAAGGTCAGCGCCGGGGGCGCGGATTATCTCGGCTGGGCAAACGGGGGCGCAACCTTGTTCTGGTCGATCGGGCCGAGCCTGCAAAGCGCCGAGGTTGCGCAGTTCTTCGCCGCCGCGCCCAAGGCGGAGAGTGACAAGACCGCCGCATTCACCCCGCCCACCACCGGGATTGCGCTGGGTGTGACAGTGCAGGCGGCCAAGCCCACGGGCACCACAGTGATCACCGGCGCGCGGGTGCTGACCATGAAGGCGGGCCTTGGCACCGATGATGCAGGCGTGATCGAAAACGGCATGATCGTGATCACCGGTGACCGCATCACCGGGGTTTACGATGCCACCACCGTGCGGATCAAACTGCCTGAAGATGCGGTGATGATCGACGCCAGCGGCAAGACCATCATGCCCGGTCTGGTCGATGCCCATGCCCACGGTGGCTACGGCGTCGGCGATCTGATCCCGCAGCAGAACTGGTCACTGCTGCAAGACCTCGCGATGGGGGTGACCACGGTCCACAACCCGTCCAGTCAGGCAAGCACGGTGTTCGCCGCGGCGGAACGCCAGCGTGCAGGCCTGACGCTGGGCCCGCGTATTTTTTCGACCGGGGAAATCATCTACGGTGCCAAGGCGGCGGATGTTTACGCGCGGATCGATAGTTATGACGATGCGCTTGCCCATGTTCGCCGGATCAAGGCGCAGGGCGGGATTTCGGTCAAGAACTATAACCAGCCGCGGCGCGAACAACGCCAGATGGTCGCCCGCGCGGCGGCAGCGGAAAACATGCTGGTGGT
>JANQTR010000231.1 GCA_030731635.1 Erythrobacter sp.
CTCGGCGTGCCGCCAGAGGATGAGCCGCGGATGCAGATGCTCACCCAGCAATTGTTCGGCGGGCAGGACAAGGATCTGTCGGGCAGCGGCATGGACAAGATGACGCCCGAGCAGGTGGTGCAGATCGTCGCAGGCGCGGTGAAGACCTTTGAGGATTACTTCGCGGGGATTGCCGAGGATCGCCGCCGCCATCCTACAGACGATGTCGCCAGCGTCATCGCCAATGCGTTGGTGGATGGCCAGCCGCTGCCTCCGCGCGACATGGCGGGGTATTACATCATCGTCGCCACCGCCGGGCATGACACCACCAGCGCCAGCACGGCCGGCGCAATGCAAGCCCTCGCCAATGATCCGGAGCAATGGGCGCGGGTCAAAGCCGACCGCAGCTTGCTGCCCGGCATCGTCGAAGAAGCGATCCGCTGGACCAGCCCCGTGCAGCACTTCATGCGCACCGCGGCTGAGGATTGCGAATTGGGCGGCCAGCAGATCAAGGCAGGCGACTGGCTGATGATGAACTATGTCGCGGCCAATCACGATCCTGCGCAATTCCCGGATCCCCGCCGGTTTGACGCGGCCCGCACCCCCAACCGTCATCTGGCGTTTGGCGCAGGCGCGCATCAGTGCCTTGGCCTGCATCTGGCGCGGTTGGAAATGCGGATATTGTTCGAAGCCCTGCTCGACCGGGTGGCGGCGGTGGAACCGGCGGGCGAGGCCAAGCGCGCCAGCAGTACATTTGTCGGCGGGTTGAAGACCCTTCCCCTCAAGGTGACCCCGGCCTGAAAATCGGGCGAAAAATCGAACAAGCGCCTTCCGATTCCACTATTGTTTTGCCCGGATTTGCCCTAGTTTCCGGGGCATGGGATTTGATTTTCGCCCGATATTCGCAGGGGCTTTTCCGGGGCTGCGGCCATGAGCCTGCTTGAACCGCACAACCTGCCGTTCCTGGTCGCTTTCGGCGCGCTGGCGGTGATTGCCTTGCTGCAAGTCACGGGCGTATCCGAAGTGATCGAAGGCGCGGGCGAGTTCGATTCGCCAGATGGGCTTGAGATGGGCGGATTTGGTGAGGCGCTGACCACGCTGCTGGGGCTGGGCCGCGTGCCGATGCTGATCTGGCTGGCAGCGCTTTTGTTCGTGTTCGCCTCTGTGGGGGTGATCGGGCAGGCTGTGCTGGCTAGCATGCTCGGTGCGCCGCTCTCGGCCGGCTGGGCGGCGCTGGCCGCTGGCGGGGCTGCGCTGCCGCTCAACAGCATTGCCATGCGCCCGCTCGGTGCGGTGATGCCCAAGGATGAAACCACCGCGATCGGGCTGGACGAATTGGTCCGGCGCGATGCCGAAATCCAGATCGGCACTGCACGCGCCGGCAGCCCTGCGCGCGCCAAGGTGATCGACATCCACGGGCAAGCGCATTTCGTCATGGTCGAACCGCACGACCAGACGCAGGAGTTTACCGCAGGCGATACCGTCCTGCTGGTGCGCCGCGAAGGGCCAACCTTCTACGGCGTGCATTATGAAAGCCCGTTGCTCGGGCTGGATAGTTAAAGGGGAACGCACATGGCTTTGACCACAACCGGAGATCTGGCAACATCGGGGGACCTGGCGTCGTCCGGAGGAGATCTGATTACTTACGCAGTGATGGGCGGGGCGGGCTTGCTCTTCTTCATCCTCGTCTTTGCGTTTCTCATCAGACTCTATCGCCGTGCGTCGAAGGAGACTGCGTTTGTGCGCACCGGCATGGGCGGCGAGAAGGTGGTGATGAATGGCGGCGCGCTGGTGTTCCCGGTGTTCCACGAGACGATGCCGGTCAACATGAACACGCTGGTGCTGCCGGTGGTGCGGCGCGACACCGAGGCGTTGATCACGCTCGACCGGTTGCGGATCGACGTGAAGGCGGAATTCTACGTCCGTGTGCGCCCTGATGCGACC
The DNA here is from genome assembly GCA_030731635.1 of Erythrobacter sp. Taxonomy (GTDB): domain Bacteria; phylum Pseudomonadota; class Alphaproteobacteria; order Sphingomonadales; family Sphingomonadaceae; genus Erythrobacter. The sequence goes on from JANQTR010000231.1 coordinate 1,924, forward strand.
GCGATTGCGATGGCGGCGCAGACGCTGGGCCAGCGCACCATGCAGCCCGAGCTGCTCAAGGATCTGGTCGAAGGCAAGTTCGTCGACGCCCTGCGTTCGGTCGCGGCGGGCATGACCATGAACGAGCTGCACGAACAGCGTGCCGATTTCGTGCAGAAGGTGCAGCAGGTCAGCTCCAACGATCTGGCGATGAACGGGCTTGAACTGGAATCGGTGTCGCTCACCGGGCTCGACCAGACCAGCATCGAACACTTCAACGCCAACAACGCGTTTGACGCTGAAGGTCTGACCAAGCTGA
>JANQTR010000232.1:0-21028 GCA_030731635.1 Erythrobacter sp.
CGAGACTGACAAGTCGAGCAGAGACGAAAGTCGGTCATAGTGATCCGGTGGTCCCTCGTGGAAGGGCCATCGCTCAACGGATAAAAGGTACGCCGGGGATAACAGGCTGATGATTCCCAAGAGCTCATATCGACGGAATCGTTTGGCACCTCGATGTCGGCTCATCACATCCTGGGGCTGGAGCAGGTCCCAAGGGTTTGGCTGTTCGCCAATTAAAGTGGTACGTGAGCTGGGTTCAGAACGTCGCGAGACAGTTTGGTCCCTATCTGCCGTGGGCGTCGATACTTGAAAGGAGTTGCCCCTAGTACGAGAGGACCGGGGTGAACATACCTCTGGTGTACCTGTCATTCTGCCAAGAGTGCCGCAGGGTAGCTATGTATGGACGGGATAACCGCTGAAAGCATCTAAGCGGGAAGCCTCCCTTGAGATTAGGTATCTTTGAACCGTGATAGACCATCACGTTGATAGGCCGGGTGTGGAAGTGCAGTAATGCATGGAGCTAACCGGTCCTAATAGTTCATATCATGCTTGAGAGTTCGCACTGTCAACGACAGGCCTGCCCAATGGGTAAGCAAGTCTTTGTCGTGGAGAGTTTCTCCAGCCAGATACGCCCTTTACCACTCACCCAAGTGAGTGTGCATCGATTTAAAAACCCGCATCCACTGGCCCCATTGCTTGGTGGCCATAGCGTCTGTGACCCACCCGATCCCATCTCGAACTCGGCCGTGAAACCAGACCGCGCCGATGGTACTATGCCTCAAGGTATGGAAGAGTAGGTCGTCGCCAGGCATTGAAGCCAGTGGGAGCGGGTATAACCCATTCACAAGTCATAGGGCTGTCCCGCAAGGGCGGCCCTTTTGGCGTCTTCACGCTCTGGCGTAAAAGATGCTCTCCTTCTGAGAAAGCCTCAGAGGAGCAGGCCAATCGGTTTCGCAGAAACCGCAAGGCCGCCCGGCCATCCGCAGCGCTCGCGCCACGGACGCCAACAAATCGGTATCGCGGGATGGAGCAGCCCGGTAGCTCGTCAGGCTCATAACCTGAAGGTCGTTGGTTCAAATCCAACTCCCGCAACCAACCGCCACCTGACTTTTTTGGTCGCGTGAGCTCATTTCCCCAGGTTACATCACAGCCAACCAATCCTTATCGGTTCCCCACGCTGCATTCGCGGTGCTTTTAATCGTGTTTGATCAGTTTCTAGACTAGCCGGATTGCCGGCACCGGAAAGAAGTCGCCATTCGCTTTCAAGTGAGTTTGGCGGATAACCGCACGTGTGTTCAGAAGAGTACCAGCAAGTTCATCGTCGAGATCAGCGACAGAGGCGCTACAGCCGTGCTGGCGGATGAGGGCAATCTCGTCGATCAGCTCGCGCAGAAGCTTGGTGGAAGAATCGCGACGACTCTCTTCTTCCAACCCTTCAATCAGATCGACCGCTGCTTTGACGACGCAGTTTCCCGCGCTTGGGTATGGGCAAATACGCGGCGAACTCAGATGTTTGCATCTGAGGGACTCGTTGCCAGTCAGGCAGTGAATTTTCTGTCAAGCGTCTCCAACATGCTAGCCGCTCCAAGCTAGGGGATCCTTGCCAGCACGGATGTGTCAGCGCGCCATAGCGGCTGGTGCCCACCGCTTTCTCGGTTCAGCCTTGTTTGTGCCCGATGCCGGCTTCTGTCGGCGGTTACAGCAAGGAGAGCTGAAATGTACGACGGTTACGATCCGGAAATGGAGCTGATGGAGCTCGAAGGCGGTGCCACGATGTTCGGCGGCTACCAGGAAGGCGCGTTCGAGACCGCTGACGGCTTCGACCTTTTCGATGGCAGCTACGAAGATGAATTCGGAGGGCTGGGCGAATACGGTGGCGACGGTTTCTTTGAATCCGAAAGCGACCTCGGCGAGCTCGAAGGCGATCCCTTTTTCGGCAAGATCTGGAGCGGGATAAAGAAGGTGGCCAAGGCAGCAGCCCCGCTTGCCAAGCGGTTTGCACCACAGATCGGAACATTGATCGGCGGCGCGCTGGGTGGACCAGCTGGTGCCGCTATCGGCAGCAAGCTCGGCGGCGTCGTCAAGTCTCTGGAAGGCGAGGGCGAAAGCGAAAGCGAAAGCGAAATGGAAGCCCAGTATGAGGGCGATAACATGGACGAGGCCATTGCCGAGGCGATGGCGACTGCTGGTTCCAAGGGCGACCCTTCAACCGCGCAGGCGATGGGATCAGCGCTCACCGCCACCATCGCGTCGCGCGCCCCAGCACAGGTTCGCCAGATGCTGCCAGTGTTATCAAAGGCCGGTGGTGATGTCGCCCGGGCGCTGGCTCGTTCAAATGATCCGCGCGCCAGAATTTTGATCCGGGCGCTGCCCACGATCCAGAAGCGCACCATCGCCACGCTGACCGCCAAGTGCCGCGCCGGCAAACCTGTGACGCCGCGCACTGCCACGCGAGTGATGACCAAGCACGCCATGCGCACGCTCAACAGCCAGCCCGCATTGGCCAAGGCGCTGGCCAGCAATGCGGTCAGGAAAAACCAGCTCGACCGCACCGCAATTGCGCGCGCTGAGCGGTTTTACTGATCCCCGAGGTGCCGACGCGCGGCAGTGCTGCGCGTCGGCAGGTCTTCCCCCAACCACCATTCGGGAAAGTGAGCCGTCATGCCTGCCTATCGCTCTGATTCACTTGCCACGCGGGCGCGGCGCCCTGGCACCGCCATGGTGGCCCTGCACAATGACGAGGACGAGAGCTTTCTCGAACTTGATCAGGCGGATGCGCCGTTGCTCAACGTCGACCTCTATGAGGCGCGGATGTTCATTAGGGGGCACCGACAGCGCATTCTTGCCGCGGCCTTTACGGCGGCGAAGCGGATTGCCAAGCAACACGGCGCCGCCGCCTTGCGGCACGAGGCTTATCAGCGGCAGGCTCTGCGCCAGGGATTCATGGGAGTCTATCTTCAGGTCAATCCGGCGCCCGTCCATCACGGCAAAGCCGCCGCCGACCAATATCGCCGCGAGCTGATTGCGGTGGCTCGCCGAGCCGAGGACGAGCTGATGCAATTGCTCGGTAGCCTCAAGGGCATGGTGCTGCGCCTCGCGCGCTCCACAATCACCAAGGGGCTGTTCGAAAGCGAATGGGAAGGCGACAGCCAGGATCGCCGCTCGCCGAAGTTCAAACGGACGGCCGCCGTTCACCGCGCCAAGACATCAAAGCGCACCTATACGCTTCAACGCGCTGCCGCCCGGCAACGCACGCTCCCGCAGCGACCCTCGCAGCGCCAAATTTCTTCCTACATGATCCATTTTTCGGGTTTGCCGCGTGGCTGGGCTCTGCGTCCATCGGTGCTTGAATTGCTGGCCACCCATGTTTGGAGGCAATGGTACTCCTTCACACCGATGTTTGTCAGTATTGGCACTGCTCTGGCGAAGAGCGCGACCGGCAACCCTGCACCAGCTGTGGTCGGCAACGTCTTGGCCGAATTCATGATCCACCAGGGTTTGATCGGTCAAAATGAGCGTGCTTTTTGGTCGAGCTTCCTTGCCGGTCTTTGGTCGGCCCCGATCCCCCGGCTGACCTTGCTTGCCATGTTCGCTGGAATGATAACGCTGGCGAAGGGCCTTAAAGCTGCCAAGCGGAACGCCGCTTTTGAGCACGGTGCAATCGAATCAGAAGCCGAGGCCGAAGCGCTTGCGGCGTTCGAAATGGCTGCAGCGTGACCGGCGCGCCTGCCTCGACCTTACCCAATCCTGCCCCGCGCAGCAGCACAAGTGCGGTGGATGGCGGTGCGGGAGGGGTGCCCCCGGCGTTGGGCTTCTTTGCCTTGCGCACCATGGTCAATGCTGATCGCTATGCCCGCGGCATGGCCCACTTCAACCCCAAGCAGTTTGGCGAGGGCCCGCAAAGTCCAAGCCCTGCCCACATCCACGCGGTCAATCAGCTGCTGGGTGTGTTTCACAAGCTGGCGCAGCAACAGCAGGGCAAGCTTTCCGCAGCCGCGCGCGGAGTGCGGCAGAACGGCGGGGCCGATGCGCGTGCGGCGCTGCTGGAGCACAAGGAACAGTTGCACGCCATCGCGCAGCAAGGTGAAAAGGTTTGGGAATTCTATCTCAACCTGTTCAACCAGCGCACCGGCCCGTTCGCAACCATGCTTTCCGGGATCGACCGGATTGCGCTGGATTGTTACCGCTCGGTCTATCTTGGGCTTGGCAAGGCCCGGTCGATCCCCAGCCCAACCCCCTTCGCCTATGTCCAGACCGGGTTTGGCCCGGCAACCTTTCGTCGCGGCGTTAAGCTGACCAAGTTGGGACGACGGGAGAACCCCTTTCCGTTGGTGATGATACCGTTCCATCGGCTCATCAACCCCTGGTCGCTTGGCGCGGTCCCGCACGAAGTGGCGCATAACATGCAAAGCGATCTGGGGCTGTGGGAGGTGATGCCCGGACGCATCCGTGCCCGCTTCGCCGAAGCCCGGCTGCCACCGGCAGCAGCGGCGATCTGGATGCGCTGGCACAAGGAATCCTATGCCGATCTGGTCGGTACGTTGCTGATCGGTCCGGCCTATGTCGGGGCGCTGATGGATGTCGTCGGCCGGTCAGTCGCGCAGACCGCGTCTTATTCCGATGATGCAGTGCACCCCACACCGCTGGTGCGGGTGCCGCTCAACCTCCATCTGCTTGAGCGCATGGGCTTTCACGCCGATGCCAAGGCGTTTCGCGCTGCGTGGGATGCGCTGTACCCGGCCAGTGCCTGGCAGCAGCTCCCGGCTGTGTTGCGCAAGGACCTACCCGCCCAGATTGCGGCCGCGGTCGAGGCGATGGTGATGACCGCCATGCCCGAGCTGGGCGACCGCAGCATGTTTGATGTCGCCCGGTTCGAACCGAAGCATGCGCAGGTCACCGCCGAAGGTGCGGTGCGGCTGGAGAGCGGCCATTCCACCGGGGTGCTGCCCGAACGGTTCCTGATCGGTGCAGCGCGGCTGGCATTGGCGCGCGGCAAGGCATCGCCTGAAACCATCACCCGCAATTTCTACGCCACGCTGGAACGGAGCTGAGCCATGCAAACAGCCAAAAATGTCCCCAGCGCTGAGTTCATTCAGGCGGCCGCCGCCTTCGGAACGGCGCGGTCCCGGACTGCGAAAGGCCTCGATAGCTTTGAACAGCAACGGCAAACGTTTATCAAAGCGCAAGGCGAGCGCGCCAGCCTGACCGATGTCGCCTCTGTCGTGCCCAGCTTGCAAGAGCGCCTCAAAGGGCTTGAAGGCGAAAGGGTGACGAGTTCGATCGTCAACCGCGCATTCCGGATCGCGACCGACATCGCGGCCGGCCTGCTGGATCCCAAGATCGTCGCCGATATCGCGCAGGAAGCCGAAGAGGCGCAGGCCAGCGGGAGCGAAGCCGCGCTGCTGCTCCAGCGGCTCAAGAACCTGGAGCGTGCCAACAAAGCCTTGCTGACAGCCTGCGAAACGCTGGGCGATGCATTCGATGAAGGAGAAGGAACTATGGCAAATGCCAATCGTGACGCCGCGCCCAAGCCGCGCCAGCTTGGCTCTTTCCGCACGCCGCGCGCGCTGGAAGGACAGGTCAAGGCCGATAGTGTGGCCAGCCAGCTGATCAATACCCTTGATCGCCTGGGCTTGCCGCATATCGGCGGGGGCCTCAGTCTGGGCGACGATGCCAGCGGGCAGTTGACGCGGCAGTTGGTGCGCGCGCTCGATGATCAATTCGAAACCGTGGCGACCGCCACCGGGATGCGTGCGAAGACCCGGCAGCGCCCGCTCTTTTCGAACAATGCAGCTGGCCATGCCGGCATGAGTGGGCGGCTCAAGATTGATGCGCAGGCGATCGATCTTGATGCGCAGCGGCTGCAGGAAATTCTCGACGGGATCGATAGCCAGATGCGGTTTCAGGAGCGTGATAACGTCTCTGGCGGCGCGGCCCGCACGCGCCGACTGATCTATTCCATGCTCGACGACATCCGCGCCATGGCCACATCGCCACAAGGCATCCCGGCGCGGCAGGCGAACCTCAAGACCAACCAACTGTGGAGCACAATCGTTTCATACCTTTCCACAATCGGGATCGAGATCGCCACTGACGTGGAGGACGATGGTAAGAAGGACGGGGGCGAGAAGAAAGGTGGCGGCTCGCCAATGTTCTGCTGCGGCAAGATCATACTGCCGCAAGGCGTGACCGCGCGCGAAGAACTGGAAAGCGAAGTGCGCGAGGTCAATGCGGTGGTAACGCAGATACATGACCGCATCGCCCGTTCCTCGCGGGTCCGCTCGAACGCAGAGCTTAGCTACCGCCTGCAACGCTCGCTCGACCAGGCGGCGCGCTGCACACGGGCGACGCTGGGCCTGATCAATGGCGTTGGAATGGCATGCACGCTCAACCTGTGGGAGAGCATCGACATCGACATTACCGACAGCGCCGGGGAGGGTAAAAACAACGCGACCCGGGAAAGCCTCGGCAATGGCATGATCGATAGCCTGTCATGGCTGCTCAGCATTGCGGATCGGTTCGTCGATAATGCCCAGGTTGTCGACACCATGACATCAATCGAACTTGCCGGGCTGGGCGCAGAGCTGACGGAAATCAGCGCGATCCTCAGCGCCTGCAGCAACACGCTTTCCGATAAGGATCTGGATGAGCTGGCTGAGAGCGTGTCGGATCAGGTCTCCGGCCTCGCGGCGGTCTCGGCCAGCTGCGCCCAATTCGCAAAAATTCTCGCGCGCTGACGGCGCCGCGCCCTATTGCAAGGAGCAAGTTCCATGAGTGACAAAGAACCCGGCTCGATCGGGAGCCTTGATGAATACAATGCGCTGATTGCAAAGCTTGAAGAAGCCCGGACCCGGCTCGTGCGCGACGCGCGTGATGAATTGTCGAGCACGCCGAACAGCGAAATCATCGCCGAATGGGTGGCCGGCGCCAACGCCCTGCTGTCGCAGGCGGCAAGTTTTGCAGGTGACGGCGATGGCGGCTTTGCGCGAATGATCGGCCTTGGTGATGATATCGCCACCACGATCGGTCAGACGGCACCGCCCAGCCTGGTTCCCAACTACGACAATGATGTGCGGCGCGAACGCCTGCGCGCGGTGGGCGATCTCTATTACATCTACCAGCACGAACGCGCCGGCGTGTTCCGCGCGCTGTTGAAATTGCAGGCCCTGTTCCGGTCAGGGGAGGTGCGCCTGTCGGACGGGCCGGGCGCAATGGCGCTTTACCAATTCGATCGCAAGCGGGTGCTGCGCTACACCGCCGGGGATCGCTTTGCCGCCTATCGCAAGGTGTTTGGCTATACCGATTCGGCGGTTCCGGCTGGCGCGCTGCCCAACACGGCGTTCCATGGCCTGCTCAGCGGTTTCTGCGAGCATGTGTCGCGCTATTTCAGCGACAAGCGGGTGTCGGAGGTGTTGCGGCCGGATGGCTCGCGTGAAACTTTTGGCAGCATGGCGGTGGTGCGCCGCGCCGGGCTCGACCTGCGGCATAACCTCAAGCAGGTCAGCTATGGCCATATTGCGGTGCTGCGCAGTGAGGTCATGATCCTGCTGCGTGAGGCCTTTGAAATTCTGGGGTCCACCGACATCGTCAATCTGTTCGGTGCCGACAATGCCTGGGACGTGCTCGAAGAATTGCAAAAGCGTTATCTGGGCGAGGCTTCGGCTGCGTCACAGCGTAGCCGCCTTGCGACATCGGGCCGCAACATTCTTACCTGGCTAGCCGAAGACCATCTGTTGACCAATATCAGGATCGACTTCGAAGCCTTCCTTGAAGCGATCATTGATGATTGCGATGATTGGAGAACAAGTGCCGAATCTGTCGGCCTTGCAAATCAAGTAAAGAATCGGCAGGATAATATTGTCCCGCTGCGCCGTGGAGCGTGAGTTGTGACCAAAAAATACAATTCGGGCCTTGTCATGTTTGTTAGTTAAACTAGAAAATGGGACGAGAGCGATGGTCAATACATTTGGGCAACAGCGGCAATTTTTAGTCATTGATGATGATCAAGATGCAGGTGTTGATTCAAATTTATTGCGCGGCACTATGGATTCGTGTGGGCAGGAGGGTCGAGTTGATCAGATCCTGACCCCTCGCGAAAGCGACATAGCACAAGGCGTATACGAAGGGCTGTCGAACAAGGAGATCGCGCGGCTGCTCCAGATAAGCCCGTGGACGGTTTCGAGCCATCTGCGCCACGTCTTCGCCAAGCTTGGCATCACTCGCCGGATTGAGTTGTGCCGGATCTGGCACCAGTGCGCCAGAGCCACCCGTCTCAACAGCGGCGCCTGATTGACGATTGATCCGACGCGCCAGCATGAACGCCTCGGCGATCCTGAGGGGAGAGAAATAGCCCTCGGGCTTGCGCAGCACGATGCGGCGATCAGCCCCCCAAACGCTGTCCGATCGCTTGCCCCATCCGCACCGGATCGCCAGCCTTCAACCCCTCCAGCCAGGCGACACGGCCCGGTTCGAACAATAGCACCACGGTCGATCCGAGATAGAACCGCCCCATTTCCTCGCCCGCCGAAAAGTGCCGCGCGTCGGCGCTGAAATCTTCGTGGACCACAGCGCGTTCATGGCCAGCGAAACGGTGCGGCCAGACGGTATCGATCCCGGCGACGATCATCGCGCCCACCATGATGCTGGCAAAGCCGCCGTCCGGGCCATCGAACAGGCATGCAAGCCGTTCGTTGCGCGCGAACAGGCGGTCGACGCCCTCTGCCGTAGCAGCGTTCACCGAGAACAGATCGCCCGGGATATAGGCGCTCGATTGCAAGACCCCTGACGCTGGCATGTGGACGCGGTGGTAATCGCGGGGGCTGAGGTAGATCGTGATGAACTGCCCGCCGTCGAACTGGGCGGCGGCGTCTGTGCCGTGGCCGAGAATTTCGGCGGCGGTAAAATCGCGCCCCTTGGCCTGAAATATCCGCCCGCCGGTTATGGCGCCCAACTGGCTGACTGCGCCATCGGCGGGGCTGAGGATGAACTCGGCCGCGTTGGCCAATGGCCGCGCCCCGTCGCGCAATTCGCGGGTGAAGAAGTCGTTGAAGCTCGCAAACTGCCCGATCCCGCGCGCAGCATCAGCCAAGTCGACGTCGTAAGCTGCGACAAAGCGGCGGATCATGCGGTCACGCAGCCATGGCTGCTCGCTGGAAGCCAGCGCGCCTGCGAGCCGCGAAAGCGCATGTTGCGGGGCGATGTGCTGGAACAGAATAAATGGTGAGGGCATGGGCACCCTCTAGCCGCCCAGCAGAGCAGCGCCTAGCCCGCGCGCACCTGACAAAGGAACCCACGCACCTGATCGCTGAGATGGGCGGCCTGCGCTTCCAACTCGTTGGCGCTGGAAAGCACTTGCGATGCCGCCGCGCCGGTGGACAGCGACAACTGGCGCACATCGTCGATATGGCCTGCGACCTTCTCGGTTCCGCGCGCGGCCAGATCAATGCTTTGCGCCAGATCGCGGCCCGCGACCGATTGCTGATCGACCGCGGTGGCAATCGACACGGCGGTGGTTTCAAGATCGCGCACTTGACCGGCGATGGATCGCAGCGCCTTGACGCTGGCACCGGTGGTCGATTGCATCGCGCGGATCTGGTCGGCGACCTTTTCGGTGGCGCGGGTGGTCTGCATCGCCAATTCCTTGACCTCGCTGGCGACCACCGCGAACCCGCGACCTGCCTCACCGCCGCGTGCAGCTTCGATGCTGGCGTTCAATGCGAGCAGGTTGGTGCGCTGGGCAATGGTCTGGATCAGTTCGACGATTTGCCCCACTTCCTCTGCCGATGCGGCGAGGGCTGAGATGGTTTCGTCCGCCTCGCCAGTGGCGACTGTGGCCAACCGGGCGAGTTCGCTGGATGACGCGGCCTGCCGGCTGATTTCGCTGATCGACAGCGCGAATTCGTCACTCGCGGCGGCCGCAGCGGTGGCCCCGGCGTTGGCTTCGTCCATTGATTCCGCGACTTCGCTGGTGCGGCGGCTGGCTTCTTCGGCGCTGGTGGCCATGCGGGTGGCCGTGGTGTGGAGCTGGCTGGAAGCCGCCGCTACCCCGCCGACAACTTCGCCGACGGTGCGTTCGAACTGGCGCGCCACTTCATCGAGCAGCGCGGCTTTCTTGGCCTCAGCCTCGATCCGTTCGCGCTCGCGTTCCTGTTGCAGCTGCAATTCCTGCTCAGCCCGTTCGGACCGTTCACGCGCCCAGCTTTCCATGCGTTTGCCTGCGCGTTTGAACAGGTCGAGTGCGCGGATCATCGCGCCGATTTCGTCCTTCCGATCCTGCCCGGCGATGGCGAAATTGCTGTCACCCTGGGCCAAGCGGGTCATGCCGTCGGTAATCTCGACCACCTTGCGCGAAAAATCGCGCGAGAGGTAGCCCAGCCCGACCAGCAGCACTCCGCCGCCGAGCAGCGCCAAAAGCCCGATCACCATGATCAGGTTGAAGAAAAAACCGATCCCGGTGGTTTCCATGCGCGCGTCACGCGCAGCGATATCGGCTGTCAGGTTTTGGATGCTTGCGATCAGCCGATCCCCTTGCGCGGCAACGCTCTGCGCGGCACGGTCGGTGTTGCGGCCACTGCGAACGGCATCATTGGCCGCATCAAAGGTGGTGCGATACGTGTCCAGCTGCTCGCGAAGGGCGGTCGTGCGCGGCTGCAATTCGCTGGCATTGCCCGTCACGACGGCTTCAAGCGCGGCGATCTGTCCGGTCACTGCCGCTTCGCTGCGGCGTTGCTGCTGGCGCTGCGCAGGTGTGCGATCATAAAGGGCGACGACCGAATGATAGCGCAGTTCGCCCGCTTGCGCTTGCAGATCGCTGGCAGCGACCACCGCATCCTGCATCCAGGCCGACGATTGGTAACGGCTCCACAATTCGGACAGGCCAAAGCCGAGCACCAGCGACATCAGCACGCCGACGCCGACGAAGGTGCCGAAAATGGCGTTGATCTTGCCCGCGATCGAAAGATTGCGGAACCAGCTGAGCCGTTCGAGCAGGCTGGGATGTTCGGATGCAGCATGGGCGGGGTCGTCCATGCCCCAATCATCGCCGATCGCTTCGGCTCTGAGCTGGCTGACGAGGTCAGGAACAGCCTGTTCTTCACTCCGATCCTGCAGGCTCATCATGTTCATGCCGCAATTCCCCGGGGTTGAATACCAAGCTTTTGTGAAGGAAAATCCTTTCCAAATGCTTGATTTAACCCCGCCTGTCAGGGGAAATTGCGGATCAGCCGGCGCGCACCCGGTTAAGAAAGCCTTGCACTTGTGATCGCAAGGTGGCGGCTTGTTGTTCAAGGCTGGTGGCGCTGGACAGCACCTGGCTGGCGGCTGATCCGGTCGACAGCGCCAGATCGCGCACCCCGTCGATGTGGCCCGCCACCAGTTCCGTTCCGCGCGCGGCCAGATCGATGCTGCGGGCCAGATCATGGCCTGCGACCGATTGCTGATCGACCGCCGTGGCGATGGATACAGCGGTAGTTTCCAATTGTTCGATCTGCCCCGCGATGGCGCGCAGCGCATTGACGCTGGCGCCTGTGGTGGTTTGCATCGCGCGGACCTGATCAGCGATCAGATCGGTGGCGCGGCTGGTCTGGTTGGCAAGTTCCTTGACCTCGCTTGCCACCACCGCGAACCCGCGTCCGGCCTCACCCCCGCGCGCAGCCTCGATCGAGGCGTTGAGCGCCAGCAGGTTGGTGCGCCGGGCGATCGACTGGATCAGTTCAACAATCTGGCCGACTTCCTGCGCCGATAGCGACAGCGCACCGATGGTGACGTCGGCCTGCCGCGCCGACAGGCTGGCATCGCGCGCAAGTTCGGCAGACGAGGCGGCCTGACGGCTGATTTCGCCAATCGACATCGCGAATTCATCGCTCGCCGCAGCGGCCGCGGTGGCGCCGCAATTGGCTTCTTCCATCGCGGTGGCCACCTCGACGGTGCGGTGGCTGGTGTCTTCGGCGGTGGCGGCCATCAGTGTGGCGGTGGATTGCAGTTGGCTTGATGCGGCGACCACGCTGGTGACGACTTCGCCGACGGTGCGTTCAAATTGATCGGCGATTTCGCGCAACACGGTTTCGCGGTCGATCCGGGCCTGTTCCTGCTGCATTTGCGCGGCGGTCTGCGCGTCAAGTTCGGCGCGGGCGCGTTCGGTCTGTTCGCGGCTGAGCTGTTCGAGCGTCAGACCCGCGCGGTGGAACACTTCCATCGCCCGCGCCATTTCGCCAATTTCGTCGCGGCGATCCTTGCCGCTGATGGCAACGCCCCGGTTGCCGCTGGCCAGCTGCGACATCTGCCCGGCCATCGCCGAAAGCGTCGCGCCCACGGTGCGGTTGAAATATCTTTGCGCTGCCAAAGTGATAAGGGTCAGCACGGTGGCGAGGCCGATCCACATGAACAGCAGATTGGTGATCAGCGCAGCGCCGCGATCCGACCTGCTGGCCGCATCTTCCCCCAGCCCCTTGGCGACAGTCTGGCCCGCTGCGACCACAGCCACGCTCGTTGCTGTGATATTAGCCGCCTGAAGCTGCCGACGGCCGGCATTGGCGGTTTCGAACGCTGTGATCTGGCGGTTGAGGTCATCGACCCCTGTGCGAATGACGGCCAGTTGCCCAAAGGCTTCGACATTGCCGCTGCGGGTCGCTTCTGAAAGGCCTGCAATGCTGGCGCTGGCGCGGGTTAGCGCGTCGCGCGCGGCGCGGGCGCGGGCGGGGCTGCCGCCAATGGTCAACAACTCGCCCTGGCGCTGGGCCTCGCTCAATTGCACCAGCAACCGTTCGGCTTTGAGCGCCTGATCATGGGTGCTGGCAATCGCCGCCCCGCGCTGACCCAATTCAATATAGCCGCCGATCACGAACAGCCCGGCCATCAACGCAAAACAGAGGTTGAGGCTGAAGAACAGTGTGATCTTGCCGCCGATGGGCAGCCGGTCGAACCTGTCGTGCAGCCGGATAAAACGGCCGCGCGGCGCGCGCGGGGCAGCAGCATCTGCGCCCACCCGTTCGGCATCAAGGTGCATGGCAATGTCTTGTAGCGCGCTCATGCGGCTTGCTCACTTTCAATACCAATTGCCGCCGGGTCTTGACCAGCGGCCTGCGCGGCGATCAACTGGTCAATCGCCTGCGTGGGCAGGGCGCGGTAATACAGCCAGCCCTGAATCTGGTCGCACCCGGCCAGCCGCGCCATTTCGGCCTGTTCTTCGGTTTCGACCCCTTCGGCGGTCACCGCCATGTTGAGCGCGCGGGCCAGTGCAATCGATGCAATCATCATCGCCCGGCTGGCATCATCCACCCCGGCCAGTTCCACCAGGCTGCGATCCAGTTTGAGCTTTTCGAACCGGAACCGCCGCAAGAACCCGATTGAGGCGTAGCCGGTGCCAAAATCATCCAGCGCAATTCGCACGCCGAATGACCGGATCACATCAAGCGTGCGCTCCGCCACTTCGGGATCGAGCACCAGGCAGGTTTCGGTCACTTCCAGTTCAAGTTGATGGGCGGGAAAGCCGGTTTCTTCGAGCACTTCGCCCAATTTGATGGGAAAATCGGGATTGCGCAGTTGGGCAGCGGAAATATTGACTGACAGCGTGATATCGCCCCACCGCATCGCATCGCACACCGCCTGGCGCAGCACCCATAACCCCAACGGGTTGATCAGACCGGAATCCTCGGCCACCGGAATGAAGGCCGTTGGGCCGAGCGGCGCGCGCGCGCCGCGATCCCAGCGCAGCAGCGCCTCGGTCGCGACAATCGCGCCGGTGGTCGCATCGACCAGTGGTTGGTAGGCCAAGTGGAATTCGCCACCTTCGATCCCGGCGCGGATTTCGTCTTCGATCTCGCGCATCCGTTCGCGGCGCTGGTCAAAAGCTTCGTTGAACCAGGTGCAGCGCATCTTGCCGCCGCGTTTCGACATCGACATGGCGACATCGGCATGGCGGAGCATTTCGGACGGGGTCAATCTGGCATCCGGCATGCTGCGGGCAAGGCCGATGCTGGCGCCGACTGCGATATGGCGCTGTTCCAGTTTGACCGGTGCGGCCATGCGTTCAAGCAGGGATCGGCTGATCCCTTCAAGGATGGTGCCGGCAACCTTGCCGCTCATCACCATGGCGAATTCATCGCCCCCCAACCGGTAACAGCGTGCCTCTGCGGCGCAGGCAGCGCGGATCATCTGCGCGCAGGCTTCGATCAGCTGATCGCCCACCGCGTGGCCATAGTGATCATTGACCTGCTTGAAACTGTCCAGATCGATCATCGCCAGCGCCACTTCATCCCCGCGCCGCGCGGATTGTTCGATATCATCGTGCAGGGCGTGGCGATTGGGCAGGCGGGTGAGCGGATCAATCACCGCGCGGGCTTCGATCACGCGCAGATTGATGATGCTGCTGCGGCCAAGGAAAAACAGGATCGCGGCATAAACCAGAATGGCGGCAATCAGCAGCGCTGCGGGCGAGACGATCGTAATCCGATCGCTTTGGCTAACAACAGCAAACACCAGCGCAGTCGCCCCGGCCACCAGCCCAAGCGGCAGTACCACCAGACCAGTGGGCGTCAGTCGCAAAGGGGTCTGCGGCGCGAACACGATAATTGCTTTCCCGAAGCGCGCGGTCTGGACGCCGCAGCTTTCCCCAACGTGCTAAACACAAGCGGCTAAGGAAGGGTAAAGCGCGATCAGGCGGTTTTGCGAAAGGGCGCGGTCAGCGCTTGTGCAGGCGATGGTTCGAAAAAGCTCGCGCGGCGGGCGGTCGGCACAAAGCGGTCGGTCTGACCGATCACCGTTTCGCCCGCGCCCAGCATCAAGAAACCATCGGGCATCACCGCGCTGGCAAGCCGGGCGAAAGCTTCGCCGCGGGTGTCGCGATCGAAATAGAGCAGCACGTTGCGGCACAATACCAGATCGAACGGAATCCGTCCGGGGTGGGGGCCAAGCAGGTTGTGCTGGCGAAACCGCACCATCGCGCGGGCATCATCATGGATCTGCCAGCCGCGCGCGGTTTCATCGAAATGGCGCAGCATCTGGGTGACGCCCAGCCCGCGCTGCACCTCGAACTGGCTGTAGAGCCCGCTGCGCGCAGCGTTGATTGCGCGGTGCGACACATCGGTGCCGAGGATATCGATCGTCCACCCCCGCCAGCGTTCGGCCTGTTCGGCAAACAGCATGGCGAGCGAATAGACCTCCTGCCCGGTCGAACAGCCCGCCGACCAGATCGACAGCCGCCGGCTTTCGCGCCGCCGCTGCGCCAGTTCGGGCAGGATTTCGCTGGGCAGCTGATCAAAGGTCGGCTTGTCCCGATAGAAATAGGTTTCGTTGTTGAGCAGCGCCTCGACCACTTCCTGCGCCAGGTCGGGGCTTTCCGGCCCGTGCGGCGGGGCAGCCAGCAGGCATACCAGTTGATCGACATTGCTGATGCCGTGTTCACGAAACAGCCCGGCGAGCGCCGAATTGACACGCCAGCGACGGCTTTCGGTCAGGTGCTGGCCGGTACGCTCGGCGAGAAGACCGGCAATGATCTGGTGAGAGGCTTCGCTGGCGTCCATCGCGCAGTCTTAACCCGGCATCGCGGCACTGGCCTGCGCGCAGACTGCATCGCCAAGCCGTTCGGGCGGGGCGATCATGCTGGCGAGACCTGCGCGCGCCACTGCGCCGGGCATGCCCCATACCGCGCTGGTATCGGCGTCCTGCGCCCAGATCGTGCCGCCTGCATCAACCAGAGCGCCCGCGCCAATCACGCCGTCGCGGCCCATGCCCGACAGGATCACGCCCAGCGCGCGGCCATCGCAGGCTTCGGCCAAGCTGGACAACATCGGATCGACCGACGGCACGCAGCCGCTGGGTGCCGGATCGCTCGAAATCCGCATCGTCAGCCCATCTGCCCGGCGCTGTGCCACCATGTGGCCATGGCCCGGCGCAATCAGAATGCGGCCCGCGCAGATCGCCGCGCCATCGCTGGCAATCTCGGCGCTGCGGCCACAGGCGGCTTCGACCTGCCGCGCGAACACCGGGATGAAGGATGCTGGCAGATGCTGGGTAATCAGGATCGGCAGATCGAACGCCGGGGCCAGCCGCCGCAACATCAGGCCCAGCGCGTGGATCCCCCCGGTCGACGCACCAATCGCGATCACCTCGGGCCGCCACCGCGGCCGGGCGAGGCCGGGGCGCGCAAATGACGGTGCGCGCACATTGCCCATGGGATCGCTCCCACGGGACCCCAGCGCGCGGATTTTGCCCAGCAATTGCGTGCGGTAATCTTCGGTAAAGCCGCCCGGCCGGGGTTTAAGCAGCGTGTCGGCTGCCCCCATTTGCAATGCCGACAGCGTATGTTCGGCCCCATCCATCGTCAACGACGATACCACCAGCACCTGCGGCGCGGCGGGCGTGGCAAGAATGGCGGGCAGCGCGCCCAATCCGCCCATGCCCGGCATTTCCAGATCGAGCAGCACCACATCGGCGGGCGCATCGGCAAGCTGCGCCAGTGCGCCTTCCGCGCTGCTGGCGGTGCCTGCGATAATCATCGCCGGATCGCTTTCGACCATGCGTTTGAAGATCGTGCGGACCGTCAGCGAATCATCGACGATCATCACCCGGATCGCAGCCGATGCGCCGGTCCGGGCAAAGGGGCGGCGCAGGCTGGCGTCGGTTCCGGCCGTCTCCGGCCATTGCGATAGGGGGGTCAAGCGGGTCACGCAAACCCGACGAGCTGCAGCTTGATCTGCAAAGTTTCGTGATCGAACGGCTTCATCACGTATTCGTCTGCGCCCGCTTGAATCGCCTGGCGGATATGGGCGACATCATTTTCGGTGGTGCAGAACACCACCTTGGGCGCATCCCCGCCGGGGCGCTGGCGCAGTTGCACCAGAAATTCGATCCCGGTCATCACCGGCATGTTCCAATCCAGCAGCACCACATCCGGCATGGCCTTGGCGCAGGCATCCAGCGCAATCTGGCCGTTTTCGGCCTCGTCCACCGTGAAACCCAGGGTTTCGAGCATATGGCGCGAAACCCTGCGGATCACTCGGGAATCATCGACGATGAGGCATGTTTTCATGGTGATTCCTGCGCTTGACCACGCCAGCCTAGGAGGACTTGGTAAGCATTGGATTAAGGCGGGCGTCGATCAATCTGCGTGGTTGGCCGCCGCCTCGGTGATGCGCGCCGTCTCTGGCCCAGCCAGCAGCGCGGGCAGGTCGATCAGCAGCGCCGGACCGATCATGGTTTCAACCATCCCGGCTGCCACCCGCGACCATTCGGGGCCAAAGCCGCCGGGAACTTGCCCCGGTTCGCCGGCGGCAGTGGTAATATCTTCGATCCCATCGACCATCAACGCATAGGCGTGGCCGCCATGTGCCACCACGGCGGCGCGGTGGTCGGTGGGCCATGCCTTGGTCGCCAGCCCCAGCGCCAGACGGCAATCGATCACGGTCAGTGCCTGACTGCGCAGCGCGGTGATTCCGGCGATGTAATCGGGCGCACGCGGGATCGGGGTAACCGCGCCCAGATCGATCACCGATTTGACATCGAGCGCGCTCAACGCGCAGCGGCGTCCGGCAATCTGGGCGATGACCAGCAATTGGCCCATCATGCGCTTGCTCCTGCTGCGGTAACCGGGACAGCGGCGCCTTGTGCCGCAGCCGAAAGCGCCGCCAGCAACCCGTCGCGATCATAGCGGTAGATGGTCGCCGATCCCCTGGGCGCTTCGGGATGATCGCGCAGCCGGATCACGGCGCCGGTGGGCGCGCGGCCCAGCGCTTCGGCGACTTCGTAGACTTCATCAAAGATGATCGTGATGGCGCCCGGACCGGCGGTGGGATCGCCCGTTTCAGGACCGCCGGTTTCGGGATCGGCGATTTCATATCCCGCGGCGACTACCAGCGGGCCCAGAATGGTTCGTGCCCAGTCATCATCGGGCAGGTGACAGCGCGGGCGGTGGACGGGGACGGGCCGTGCGCCATAGGCGGCGAACAAGGCATGGGCATCAATCAGCGTCACCGGCGCGCCATCAATCAAGGTGACGGCTTCGGCCAGCGGGTCTTCGGGCACCGGATGCAACGCACCGGGCAACAAGACCGCATCTTCAACCTCGCGCACCGCATACAGCAATTCGCCCGCGCCATCGGACAGCCGCAGCATCCGCACCCGGCCTGCGTTTCTGGTCGGGGGCAGGGCATCATCGGAAAGGCCCACCAGCGGCAGGATCATCCCGTCGATCACGCCGCGCGGGCGTTCGCCAGATCGGTCGATCGCGCTGACCGGCACGGTTTCAATCCGCCGCACCAGTTCAAGCCGCACGGCTGAACGGCGCCCGGCAAAATCGGTAAACAGCATGGCGCGCGGCGCATCGTGCGCCGGTTTGGCCGCATCGTCATCAAGCGGTTGGCGCGCGCGGACGCGGGTATCGGTTACCAGATCATGCGCCGCAGCAATGTTGGCGACATCAATCAACAGCACCGGCTGGCCATCATCCAGCAGGGTCGACCCGGCATAAAGCCCGCATTTCATCACCGCAGGGGCCAGCGGTTTGACCACCAGATCACCGTGGTTGTGGATGCTATCCACCGCCAGCGCGAACAGATCGCCGCTCGCCAGCCGCAGCATCACCAGCGTGGGATCATCGCTGTCCGCAGCGCCCGCGTTCAGCCCCAGCACTTCGCCCAGCGCCAGACACGGCACGCGGTTGCCGCGAAAGGTGACCAGCGCAGCCTCTCCCATCCGGGTGAGATCAAGCGCACGTGAGGAACCTTGCACGATCTCCTCGACATAGGATTGCGGGATGGCGAAGCGTTGACCGCCAACCTCAACCGTCAGCCCTGCAATAATGCTAAGCGTCAGCGGAATTTGCAGGCTGAACACGGTGCCGCATTCCGGCTGGCTCGCCACCTTGATGCTGCCACCGACCTTTTCAAGGTTCTGGCGCACCACATCCAGACCCACGCCCCGGCCCGAAACTGTGCTGACGATCTCGGCGGTGGAAAAGCCGGGTTCGAAGATCAGGTTGAGGATCTTGTCGCGCGGCATGGCGGCGCGTTCGGCAGCGGTGATCAGGCCGGTGGCGATGGCCTTGGCGGCGATCCGATCCTCGTCCAGCCCGCGCCCATCGTCGCTGACAACAATCGCAATGGTGTTGCCCGATTGGCGCGCGGCAATGCTGAGCAGCCCGATCGGGTGCTTGCCATGGGCACGGCGGGCGGCGGGGGCTTCGATCCCGTGATCGATCGCATTGCGGATGATATGGGTCAGCGGATCGCGGATCGTCTCGATCATTTCGCGGTCCAGTTCAACATCGCCGCCATCGCAATCGATCATCACTTGTTTGGCCAGTTCGGCCGACAGATCGCGCACCAGCCGGGGCAGCACGCTGAACAATGTCTCGATCCGCTGCATCCGCATACGGGTGATGGCATCGCGGACATCGGTGAGGATGGTGCTGAGCCGTTCGAACGGGCCATCGATGGTCGGCTGATTGCCCGCCTGCCGCAGCCGGTGGGCCAGATCATTGCGGGCCAGCACCATGTCGGACACGCCGCTCATCACCCGATCGAGCAGTTCGACCGGCAATCGGATGGTGCGTTGCGCAGCGGCAGGATCAGTGCGGCGCGCGGGGACTGTGGCGCCATCGGCAAGGCCGGGGTGTGGCAATTCAGGCTCGTCCTGATGGGGGTTAGACCCCTGCTTGCCCGGCCCAGACCCCGCCTCGGTCAATGTTTCATGTGAAACAGACACCGCGTTGATCAGCGCTTCGTCGCCGCCATCAGGGAATTCGTCGCCCGCTTCGATGGCATCGATCATGATCGCAATGCGGTCGATGATGGCGAGCACGGCAGTCACCAATTGCGGGTCAGGATCGCGCCGCCCCGCCCGGCAATCGGACAGGGCGTCTTCGGCAGCATGGCTGAGGTCGGCAAGGCGGGGAAAGTCGAAAAAGCCGCAATTGCCCTTCACCGTATGGACGAAGCGGAAAATCGTATCGAGCCGCGCGCGATCTGTTGGATCAGCCTCCCAGGCGACGATTTCGCCGCTGGAGGCTTCCAACATTTCACGGGTCTCGGCGATGAATTCCGCCAGCAGATCATCCATGGAAGCGCGCGCCCTTTTGTCTTGCAGGTACGCTATGGGGCAGGGTTGGTTAACATTGGCCTAGCGCGGATTAGAGCTTACTCCACGCCGGAGCGCGCTGCACAAAGATGTGGCGCACCAGCACGATGGCGGTCACAGCACCGAACAGATTGGCTGCCAATTCAGCGGTATAGATCGCCGCGCTGCCCATTGCCGGTTGCAGCAGCAAGGCCACGGGCAGCATCACCAGAAACACTCGCGCGACCGATTGCAGCAGCGCAAAACTCGCCTTGTCGACTGCGTTCATGATGCCGTTGCCAACAATCAGCAGCCCGAACCCGGCATAGCCCCACGCGGCGATTTCCAGGTAGCGCGCAAATTCTGCAATCACCGCCGGATCGTCGGTAAACAGGCGTGCAAACTGCTCGCCTGCAACGATCATGGCGATGGCGACGGCCAGCCCCCATACAACGCAAAACCCCGCCGCATAGAGCACGGCTTGGCGGGCGCGGCCATATTCGCGCGCACCCCAATTCTGACCGACAATCCCGCCGATCGCCCCCGACAAGGCCAGTAGCGGCACAATCACAAAGCTCTGCAACCGCCCTGCGGCGCCAAATCCCGCGACCGCCGCCTCACCTTCCAGCGCCACCAGCGCGGTCAAGATCGAAAGGCCCAATGGGTTGATCGCATTGGAGAACGCCGCCGGCAGCCCGACCTTGATGATCGACATCGCCGGATCGATCAGGCTGCAATTGCGCAACAGGGCAAGGTTCAATGGCAGCGCCGTGCTGCGCATCAGCCACAACGTACCCGCACATGACGGGCGTCAAAGCCGAGGTGCAGCTGGGCTCCGCCATGACCAAATCAGTCTCGCCTTCTTTCGACGTCACCAAGCCCGCGCAGCCCGCCAAACGCATCGAGAGCGTGCTTGCGCTGTCGGAAATCTACAAAAGCGGCGCCAAACTCACCGTCGCCGTCGCCGTGTTCAGCGCGGTGGGCGGGCGGCCCACTGCAC